>JANODS010000770.1:0-11531 GCA_031412835.1 Acidobacteriota bacterium
TCCCTCGGCGATAGTTCCAGACGCGCTCAAAAGTGTTGGGCTTATGGTGAAGGACTCCAAACGATTCCCGGAGACGGATGGATGGGGATACGCCCAATTCGTATACGAGCCCGCGTCCAAGACCTTCAAACCCGATAACAACGATCCCTCATCTGCAAAGAACGTCTGCCATCAGTGCCACACAATTGTGAAGTCCAAGGACTTTGTATTCACGGCGTATCCGCTGAGGTAACCCATCCTCCCACCTGTTCTAAGGAGATCTTCAACTATGTCATCCTCAGCATCACCCATGTCCAATCCGGACCGGCGGCGATTTCTGGGAACTGCGGCCCGAATGGGGGCCGCAGTCAACCTCGCACTGGCTGCACCGGCAACTTCTCAGACACGAATTGAAAGTGGGCTGCCGTCATTCGGCGGGGCTACCGGATGGCTCAACTCATCGGCATTGAAATCCACGGAGTTACGCGGGAAAGTGGTGCTCGTAAACTTCTGGACGTATACGTGTATTAACTGGCTACGTTCCCTTCCTTACGTTCGCGCGTGGGCCAATAAGTACAGAGATCAGGGCCTGGTTGTTGTCGGTGCGCACTCGCCGGAGTTTTCCTTTGAGAGGAAAATCGAAAACGTGCGCAGCGCCTTGGAAGATCTGCGAATAGATTATCCAGTCGCGGTCGACAGCGACCTCACTCTTTGGCGGGCTTTCAATAATCAATACTGGCCAGCCCTCTATTTGGCGGACGCCAAAGGTCGAATCCGTCATCATCACTTTGGCGAAGGCGGCTATGAGAGATCGGAGTTGGCGATCCAGCAGTTGTTAGCGGAGTCGGGATCGAGTGGCTTCAACCGCGGATTGGCGAAGATCGACGCACAAGGCGTCGAAGCTCCCGCGGATTGGCAGAATCTCAAATCACCAGAAAGTTATCTGGGCACAGAACGATCCGTGAATAGGGGTCGCACGGATTCCGTCCCGCTTAAACTCAATCACTGGTCGCCTTTAGGGGAATGGAAACGGCGAAGAGACGCCATTACTCTCATCAAACCAAACGGGCGGATCGCGTACCGCTTCCATGCCCGCGATCTTAATCTCGTAATGGGACCTGCCACTCTCGGAACTACCATTCGATTCCGTGTACGCCTGGATGGAGAAGCGCCAGCAGATGCTCACGGAGTCGACGTTGACGCTTTAGGCAATGGGGCTGTCACTGGCCAGCGCTTGTATCAATTGATTCGTCAGCCCGGCCCCATCAGGGACCGGCTGTTTGAGATCGAGTTTATGGATCCGAATGTCGAGGCGTTTGCCTTCACCTTCGGTTGAGTAAGTTACCAACTTTACATTCAAGGAGATATGTTTATGACAACGAGAAAGACAGTCATCGTAACAGGAGCCTCGCAAGGCATTGGCGCAGGCGTCGTCCAAGCTTTTCTGGCCCGGGGGTACAATGTGGTTGGAACCTCGCGAAATGCGACAAAGTCGAAGGCGCTGCCCACTTCCGACAACCTCGTGTTGGTGGACGGTGACATCGGCCATCCAGAGACTGCGCAAAGAGTTGCCGAGGCAGCTATCAGCAAATTCGGTTCGATAAATGCCTTGGTCGCCAACGCCGGCATTTTCTTCGCAAAGCCATTCACGGATTACACGACAGAAGACCTCCGCGCGTTGGTCTCCACCAACTTGGAAGGCTTTATCTACATCTCACAGCTCGCGGTCAAACAGATGCTGTTCCAGAAGTCTGGAGGCAGCGTCTTGAGCATCACCTCGTCGCTGGTGCAGAATCCCATCGCCGGTGTACCGGTGTCGGTTCCAATGATGACGAAAGGGGGTCTGGAGACCGTGACTCGAAGTCTAGCTTCCGAGTATGCGAAAGAGGCGATCCGCTTCAACGTCGTGGCTCCGGGCGCTGTCGATACGCCGCTTCACGCCAATGATCCGGTCGATTTTCTAAAATCGCTCGCGCCCATGGGCACCATCTCTACTGTGGAAGATGTCGCAGAAGCCGTCGTCTACTTGACGGAGGCTCGCCAGGTCACAGGGGAGGTGCTGCATGTCGACGGCGGTGCGCACAAGGGGAAATGGTAATGGCTAACGTCCCTTCGCCGAGCCCGGAGCAACGGTTGCGGGATCTCGGTATCGAACTCCCGTCTCCGCCGGAGCCCCTGGGTGCATACGTCAGGACGGTGCAGTCCGGGAGGCTTCTGTTTTTTAGCGGCATGCTGCCCATCGTGGATCGCCAACCAAAGTATCTGGGGCAGATCGGGAACCAACTTGATACTCAGAGCGGGTGCGATGCGCTCTACGTTGCGAGCCTCAACGCGTTAGCGGCAGCTAGAGATCACCTTGGCACCCTCGATAGGGTGAAGAGGGTCGTCAAGCTCGGAGTTTATCTGGTAACGACGCCAGAGTTTACGGCTCACCCGGAAGTTGCCGATGCCGCATCCGAGCTCTTCGAAAGTATTTTCGGAAAAGAGCAGACCTCCGTTCGCATCGTGCTCGGCGTTGCCAGCTTGCCGCTGGGCGTACCGGTTGAATTGGAAGTGGTCCTGGAAGTCGCAGAGTAACTGTTGAAAACTGAAATGATCCAAGGGCCGCTGGGAGGGTTAGCCTCGCAATCAAAATCGCGATCGACAATCCCTGGGGCACTTCGCTCCTCAAGCCTCAGTAGGCCTTAGTTGCCACTCAATTGTGAGTAAGCGCTACAGCCGAAACTCAAAGCCAAGTTCCCGCGACCAGTGGTGAACGGTTCACACGGAACCCGGCGGTCCATGCCTTTTTATGCACTGGAAGCCAAAAACCGCAAAATGAATTTCTCCGATGGAACTCATCGCTTAACGCAGCGTGCAGAAAATCCACGATTGGAGCTAAGCAATTGAAAAAAATGGTGGGCCTGTGGAGACTCGAACTCCAGACCTCTACCGTGTCAAGGTAGCGCTCTAACCAACTGAGCTACAGGCCCAATAAATCAATCACTTGCAAACATCCTGAGGACATCATGGAGTTCCTCCAAGAGAAACTGTGCCTGCAAAACGTGTCAACGAGAACCATTGTACTATATGAAGCCTGCTTCAAGGCGTTCGCAGGCGCTTTGGACCCAGAAAAACTTTCCGTGAGGGTCACCGCCCTGCGGGAACGCGGCGTTCCCCGGTCACCGTCAACACCGACCTGCGCCACATCAAGTTCTTTTGTCTTTTAGGAATGGGCTGACTTGGAATCGGCCCTGTCTCAAAAAAGAGGAGATGATCCTCACCACGCCTTCCGATGCCGCGATAAAGCACCTCGTTCAATTCAAGCCTAACGGCATCAATGAAAGACGGGCGCGTCGGGCCTCCCTCACGCTCATTGCTGGCGGCCCAGATCCCCACCTTGTTGGCTCGGACCCGCTCGAACTGACAGGACAGCCGGCCGGGTTCAACTATCCTGGATTAACCCACAAGTCGAAGGCGGCGAGCCGATGAACCCAGCGGTCGGGGCGGCCGGGGCTTTGGCGCGGGCCCGCGGGAACTAGTGTAGAATCATCGGTCATGTTGTCTTCCCGCTTAACGGCTGAACTCGTCGCCGAGTTTTTTGGCACTTTTATCGTCCTCACGATTGGGACAGGAGTGGTTGCCTCGGTCGTCTTGTTCGGCACGGGAGCGCCTGGCGAAGTCGTCAATGGGGGCACCACCAACATCAATCTCGCGTGGGGCTTAGCGGTAATGTTCGGGGTTTTCATCGCTGGTAAGACGAGCGGGGCCCATCTTAACCCGGCAGTGACGCTAGCGCTGGCCATCTTCCGCGGATTCGCCTGGGCAAAAGTAGTGCCTTATATGTTGGCGCAGGTGGCGGGGGCGTTTGCTGGCGCGGCGGTCGTGTTTCTCAATTATCGGGAAGCGTTTCACAGATTCGATCCTGGTTTGGAAAAGTCCGCCGGCGTTTTCGCAACGTTTCCGGCGTTTCCGGCGGCCCCCATGGCCGGCTTCCTCGACCAAGTGCTGGGCACGGCCCTTTTGCTTTTTCTCGTTTTGGCCGTTACTGACCAGGAGAACGCTCCGCCGCCCGCCGGCCTGATCCCGTTGTTCATTGGACTCATAGTCGTCGCCATCGGGATGAGCTTCGGGCCGATGCACGGCTACGCCATTAACCCGGCGCGTGACTTCGGACCGCGCCTTTTCACCGCGGTGGCGGGCTTCCGCAACAATGGTCTGACGGATGCAACCGGGATTTTCTGGGTGCCGCTAATCGCTCCGTTGTTGGGCGGAATCATCGGAGCGGGCGTCTACGATTTCGGTTTTCGGCGTTTCTTGCGTTGACTCTGTCAGAATAGGATGATGTTCGTATCCGTTCGCGCACTCGACCACGCCAAAGTCATTTTCGCCGAGTCCATCGATCCGGGGAAGATCGAATGGGACCCCGGTACGAATCAGACGTCTCCCTTAATCGCCAATGGCGAAGCTAGCCTGGACGAGATGACCCAAGAGATCCACTTCACCGGCCACCTCGCCGTCTCATTGCAAGTGGATTGCCATCGCTGCTTGACCTTGGTGGAGATCCCGGTCGAAAACGATTTTGATCTTCTTTATGAGCCGCTCCCCGAATCACTTCCTGGGCAGGAGGTGGAACTACATCCGGCGGATATTGACGTCGGCTTTTACGATGGAGATGGGATGGAGCTCAACGATGTTCTTCGGGAACAGGTTCTGCTTTTGCTTCCTTCCAGCGTGCTTTGCACTCCAGAATGCAAAGGACTTTGTTCTGTGTGCGGCATCAATCGGAACGAACAGAGTTGCACGTGTACGACGACGATCCCGGACGAACGATGGGCCGCGCTTAGCAAGTTGTAGCGGATTCGACAATTATTCGCTATACTAATGCGTTAGAGACCTAGCCATGCCTAATCCCAAACGACGTCACTCCAAGCGCCGCACCTCCTCCCGCCGCGCGCATGACTTTCTGGTTCGCCCGATCCACTCGGAGTGCCCCAATTGCCACGCTGTGAAGCTTCCCCATCGGCTCTGTCCGAGCTGCGGCTTTTACAAAGGCCGCGCCGTTATCGAAGTCGCTGAGCAGTAAGCAAGTTTAGGCCGCCATTTCATAGCAATGGTGACAATCGCCGTAGATGCGATGGGCGGGGATCACGCTCCCAAGTCTGAAGTCGAAGGCGCGATTCGCGCTGTTCGGCACCTTCCAGTATCGGTCGTTCTGGTCGGTCAGGAGCAGGTTTTGCGGACGGAACTGTCGGCCCACCCAGGCTGGGAAAAGCTCCCCATCACGATCCACCACGCGAGCGAGGTGGTGACGATGGACGATAGCGCTGGCAAGGCGTTACGGAACAAGAAGGACAGCTCCATTCGGGTGGCCCTTCGGTTGGCGCGCGATGGACAAGCGCAAGGCGTGGTCAGCGCCGGGAATACTGGTGCCGTAATGGCTTTGGCCAAAACGGTGTGCGGAATGGTGTCCGGAGTTGATCGGCCAGCGTTGGCTTCGGTTTTTCCAACAGTGAAGGGAAAGCCCGCCGTGATGCTGGACGTAGGCGCCAACGTGGACGTTTCGGGCGAGATGCTCGCGCAGTTCGCCATGATGGGCGAGCTCTATTCCCGGCTCATCTTCCACACGGACAAGCCGCGCGTCGGCTTGCTCTCAATCGGGGAAGAAGAGCACAAGGGTAATGAGCTGACCAAATCGGCGACACCGTTGCTGAAAAAGCTGCCGCTTCATTTCATTGGCAACGTGGAAGGGCGGGATCTTTTTACTGGCCATGCGGACGTCATCGTTTGCGATGGATTCACCGGCAATGTGGCGCTGAAGGTGAGCGAAGGGTTGGTGGATGTGGTGAAGCATCTCCTGCAAGAGTCGCTGAAGGCGAGTCTTTCGGGAAAAATTGGGTATTTGCTTTCGCGGTCAGCCTTCGCCGACTTCAAGAAGCGAGTGGATTACTCCGAGTTCGGGGGTGCGCCGCTGCTCGGGGTGAAGGGTTGTACGATCATTTGCCACGGTCGTTCGAACGCGAACGCGATCAAAAACGCGATTCGGGTGGCTGCGGAGTTCGCCGAATCGGGCTTAAATGAGCGCCTGGCTCATGGGCTGGCCCATAGTCATGCGAGTCGCCTGGCGGCTCGGGCCGACTAGGGCAACATCGGCTCAACTTATTTGTCGTGAGACGCGTCAGAATAGGAATACCGGCATGCGCATCGCCCTCCTCCTAACTCTTACGACTGCTACCCTTCGTGGTGCTGCTCCGTGCGAGAGCGAAGTGAGAGCACTTCGTGCGACTCCGGCAAGGCCCGGAGTTCGGGCGGTGTTAGAAGCCTGTGCTTTGCGGACCCACGCACCGACGGCTCGGCTTGCTTTGGCCGTGGCAGCGATTGAAGGCAACGACTTCCCGGGCGCGCTACGCCATTTGAAAGGCATCACCCTACCGGCTCTCGACGATTATCTGGCGCTCTACGCCGCCCAAGCGCACTTCGGCCTCCACGACCAGGCGGCCACGTTAGCGGCGGTGATGCCGCTGCTGGCACCTGGGGCAAACACCCCGCTCTTGCACCGCGCGGCGCTTCTCGCCGCTTCGGTAAGTGAACCGTCCGCCGCAACCGCGATGCTGGAGCGCCTACGCCCTCAGCTTCAGCAGCCGGCCGCCGACTTGGCGCTGGCGCAAGCCTACCAATCCTCGGCCCGTCTTGATCTCGCTGGACTCACCTACGCCCGGGTCTACTTCCACTATCCTCTTTCGGCAGAAGCGGTCGCAGCGGAACCGGCCTGGCGAGCGCTTGGATCTCCAGACAATACCCCGGAAAACATTATGGCGCGGGTCTCCAAGCTCCTTCCGGTGCTTCCGGGGCGGGCCAAGCAGGACCTTCGCGGGGTGCCCGGGGAGTTGGCACAGGTTCGGCTAGCGGCGGCGGACTACTTCGCCCGTCAATACCCGGCTGCGTTGAGCGCGTTGCAGGCGATCCGACCAGAATCGCCGGTGGTTGATGCGGAACGGACCTATTATCTCTACCAAACGGCACGGCGCGCCGACCAGGACACCCTGCGCCGATCAGCGTTTGCGCGGCTGGCGGACCATCACTCAAAATCGCCGTGGTACCTGGAAGCCATCTTGGCCGAAGCGTATCGCCATTTGACCGAGAACGAGTACGCCAGCTACGAGCCGCTCTACCAAGCTTGCGTCGCCAATTTTCCGGATGACCCGAAGGCCGCCTTTTGCCATTGGAAGCTGACTTGGTCAAGTTACATCCGCCGGCGGCCCAATGCGGCGGAGTTACTCCGCGAACATGCCGAGAGATACCCGGAGTCCGATAAGGTAAGTACCGCGCTTTACTTCCTCGGGCGGTTAACAAATAATTCCGCTTACTATCGGGCTGTAGTTGAGCGCTTCCCTAATACCTATTATTCGTTGATCGCGGCGGACCGCCTGCGGGAAAAACCAGGGGCATCTCCGGCCGATGGATGGCTCGGCAAGATCCGGTTCGCTCCGGAACCGAGTATCCCCACAATCGAGAGCCAAGCGACGTCGCTGCGGATCGAAAGAGCGCGGTTATTGGTGGATGCCGGGCTGGACAGCCTCGCCGAAGCCGAACTGCGTTTCGGCGCCCGCGGGGAAAAAGTTCCGCTTCATTTGGCGATGGAGCTAGCGAGTTCGTTGCAGCGGGCGGGCAAAGTGGACCGTGGAGTAAGGACAATTAAGGGCATGTTGCCCGGATACCTGAGCTTTCCGGCAACAGCGGTGACCGAGAAGTTTTGGCAACTGGCGTTCCCGATCCCTTACCGCGCTTCGCTTGAAAAATTCGCGCGACAGGCCGAAATCGACCCCTTTGTGGTCGCGGGGTTGATTCGGCAGGAATCGGAGTTTAGCTCGACCGTCGTCTCTCGGTCGAACGCGTATGGTCTCGCTCAGATTCTGCCTTCCACCGGTCGTGACCTATCCCGGCGGGTGGGCATGGCGACGTTTAGCCCCAACATGCTGTTCGATCCGACGGTGAACATCCATCTCGGCACTTACTACATTCGCCACTTACTCAACTCGCTGGAGGGCAATTGGCACGAAGCATTAGCCGCGTACAACGGGGGCCGCACCCGCGTCATTAAGTGGCGGACGTTCGCATCCTATCGCGAACCGGCCGAATTTATTGAGACGATTCCGTTTGACGAGACCCGTGGCTATGTCCAAGCGGTGCTGCGCAACGCGGCTGTATATAAGCAGCTCTACGAGGGCAAGGCCGCGGCGATCTCTTACCCGGAACCCACGGCTGTAGCCGCCCCTAAACCGGCACCCGCGAAGCCGCCCGCGGCCAGGTTGGCTCAGCGGAAATCAGCCAAACGCCCACCGACAACGCGATAACGAACCCGATTTCGTTTATCATCGAGTCTCATGCGCCTACTTCTCTTGCTCGCACTTGCCCTTCCCACTTGGGCCCAAGGTCCGAAGATTCTGGTGATCGGCGACTCCATCTCGATCGGCTACACACCGTTTGTAACCGCTGCCTTGAAGGGAAAAGCGACCGTCGTCCACAACGCGGGAAACGCCGCGCATACGCGAAACGGCGTCGCCAAGATCGACGAGTGGCTCGGCGATACCAAGTGGGACGTTATCCATTTCAACTTCGGGCTTCACGACCTTAAGATTATGGAGGACGGCAAACACCAGGTGCCGCTCGAAGAGTACGCCGAGAACCTCCATTCCATCGTGCAGCGGTTGAAGCAAACCAAGGCTACCTTGATTTGGGCTTCGACTACTCCGGTTCCCGCCGGTAAGATCTCTCCGCCGCGCGAACCGGCGGACGTCCCGAAGTTCAATGCGGTCGCGGCTCGCATCATGCAGTTGGAGAAGATCCCGGTGAACGACTTGTTTTCGGCCGACCATTCCGGGCAGACGCCCGCCAACGTCCACTACTCGCCGGCCGGCTACGAAGCTCTTGCCCAGCAGGTGGTGAAGGCGCTCGGCATATGACGTCCCGCTTCGTTCTCGGCACGATGACATTTGGCTCGCAACTGAATGAGGCCGATTCGCTGCGGCTGATCGATGCCGCTCTCGATCAGGGTATTTCATTCCTCGACACCGCCAACGTCTACAACCTTGGCGTCAGCGAGCAGATTGTAGCGAAAGCCCTGAAGGGTCGTCGCGACAAGATTCGTTTGGCCACCAAAGTTCGCGGCAAGATGGGCGATGGACCGGAGGACATCGGACTTTCGGCCAAGGCGATTGCGAAGCAGATCGATGCTTCGCTGGCGCGGCTCGAGACCGACTACGTCGACGTTTATTACCTCCACATGCCAGACCCCGCGACGCCAATCGAAGAGACGCTCGAGGCGATGGCACGGCTGGTGGACGCCGGCAAAGTTCGCGAGTTAGCTTGTTCGAACTACCCGGCGTGGCAGGTGGCGGAGATGCAGACTCTGTGCCGCTATCCGATGAAGATCTCGCAGCCGATGTACAACCTGCTCGCCCGCGGCATCGAACCGGAGTATCTGCCGATGTGCGCCCGTTACGGGGTGGAAACGTATATCTACAACCCGCTGGCGGGCGGTCTGTTGACGGGCAAACAGCTCGCGTCGGCCCCGCTGGCCGGCACACGATTCGACGGTAACCAGATGTACCTTGATCGTTATTGGCACCCGGCGCAATTCGCCGCCGTCGCCGAACTCAAGTAGATCGCCGACGCGGCGGGGCGCAGCCTGCTCAGTCTGAGCCTGAACTGGCTGCTGCACCATACTCCGATTACCGGCATCATTCTGGGTGCCAGTAAGCAAAGCCAACTTGACGCTAACCTCGCGGCTGCCAACGACGGCCCGCTGCCCGCCGACGTGCTCGCCGCGATCAACCAAGTGTGGGCGAATCTGCGAGGTGTCACGCCCCAGTACAATCGGTAGAGATGCGCCCTTGTATTCTCGTCCTCCTCTTCGCCAGTGTTCTCCCAGCACAAGTTGTCATCAGCCAGGTGTACGGAGGGGGCGGTAACACCGGGGCGACCTTTCGTAACGACTTCATTGAGTTGTTCAACCGGGGCGCGGGGCCGCAAGCCCTCGACGGTTGGACGATTCAATACGCCGGTAGCACCGCGACGGCGTACCAGTCGACCGCGCTTGCGGGCACGTTGCAGCCCGGCCAGTATTACCTGATCCAGCAATCGGCGGGGGCGGGCGGTACGGTGAATCTTCCGGCGGCGGATGCGACGGGAACCGCCGCGATGTCGTCGTCGGCGGGGAAGGTGGTCCTGCGCAACGCGGCGAACGACGCGGTGGACCGCGTGGGTTACGGCCTGGCCACCAACGAGTTCGAAGGCGCTCCGACGCGGGATTTGTCCAACACCACGGCGGCGGTTCGGGGCCGGAATGGTTGCCAGGATACCGACGACAACAGTACGGATTTCATGATCGCGGCACCTGCGCCGCGCAATCGTTCAACGGTCGCCGTGAACTGCTCGGCACCGCAAGAGACCCTGCGCCTCACCATCTCCGAAATCCAGGGTCCCGGAGCCGAGAGCCCGCATGTGGGGCGTCGTGTGGTTACGTCCGGCATCGTTACTTATCGGCGCACGAATGGTTTTTACTTGCAGATGCCGCAGGCGGATCCGAACGCCTCCTCGGGCATCCTTGTTTTCACGCAATCGTTGCCTCCCGCCGTAGCCCAGCCTGGCGCGGCGCTGGAAGTGGAAGGCGACGTTGTTGAATTTCGCCCCGCCGCCGACCCGCGGAGCGCTCCGCTGACTGAAATCATCAACCCCACCGTGACCCTGCGGGCGCAGAATCAGACGCTGCCGGTGCCCGTCACGCTAGCGGCGGATAGTGATTTTGAGCGCTATGAAGGAATGCTGGTGCGGAGCCAACTGAACATCGTGGCACCCACGAACGGAACGGTCGCTTGGGGTTCGATCGACGCCCCGCGGCCCTTTCGTCGTCCCGATGAATCGCCGTGGCCCAACCTTCTCCGGGTGATTACGAGCGCTCCCCTTTCTGCCGGGCTGACGCTGGGAACGGTTGCCGGCCCGCTCGATTATGGTTCCCGCACGTACACGATTTACGCCGATCCGCTCTCCGGTTTGATTTCCGGTCAAACGGCTAGCCCAGCTGCTCCGGCGCGGACCGACTATGAGTTCACCGTTGGCACCTTGAACGTGCAGCGTCTATTCGATGAAGCGGGGCTGCCAGCCCGCCTTGTTCTTCTCCGCAATTATGTACAACGCCAACTCGGCCTACCGGACGTATTGGTCGTGCAGGAGGTGGAAAACCTTTCCGTGCTGGAGCGGGCGGCTGATGCGATCGGTTCCGACTACATGGCCTTCACCGCGCCTTCCAACGACCCCAGCGGCATCACGTCTGGCTTTCTCGTCCGCGCCTCTCGAGTCGCGGTGGATTCGGTGGCACAACTCGGCAAGGACGATCAATACGAGCCCGGCCAGTTGACGCACGACCGGCCGCCGATTCTGCTCCGAGCGCGCGTCGGCAACCAGGCCTTCGCGGTGCTTGGAGTGCATATGCGTTCGAGGATCAACCTGGAAGACGCGCGCGTAATGGCAAAGCGCCAAGCCCAGTTCCGATCAGTCCGTGACGAGTTGGCGCT
>JANODS010000771.1:0-1933 GCA_031412835.1 Acidobacteriota bacterium
CGGCTTCAGCGTGCGCCGCCCCAAACCCTTATCCTAGAACAGCCAACCGCCCTTCAAATCCAGGCCAGTCCGCTGGGCCAGCGGGCTCACCACGTTCGGATCAAACACGCCGAACCGGTCGTGCCGTTCCGTCACCGCCGATTCGAAATCCCAACGGATGCCCATGTTAATCGTCAGTTTCCGCGAAACCTTCCAGTCGTCCTGCAAATAGAAACCGTAGCTCTTGCTTCCCAACGCCGGACGAATGCCGTTTACGACGTTGCCGCTGGCTCCCGTCCCTAGCAGGAAGGACGCATAGCCAAAGCCACCCACCGCGTTCACTACGCGAGGGTCCGGACCAGCCGTCATCGACCGATTGAACGAGAAATTCAAGCTCCACGGTGCCTGCGAATGGTTAACGTAGTTACCGCGGATTTCGGTCCCGGTCTTCAGCGTATGGCTCCCGTAAACCTTCGAAAGAGTCCCGACGAAAGTGTGCGACTGGTTTGCTGATCGGAAGTTCCAGTGATGCAACAAACCAGGCATCGTCATCTCTTCCACACCAAACTCCGGAAAGGCTAATAGATCAGCCCCCGCTTCAACCGTCGACGGCAATCCGAGGGACGACGGCTTGAAGCCCAAGTAATCACTCGACCGATCTAAAATCGAACGGGCGAAACCGTACCGCACGCTCAGCAACGTCGTCGGGCTAATCGTCCAGCTATAGTCCAGGGCCGCGTTTTGCTGCCGCTCTTTGTTCGAGAAACATCCGCCATCCGGGCAACCGGGCCCTTCCCAAAGCTTCGGAGCAGCGTTCCGATTATTGAAAATCGTGTACCGCATGAAAATTCGTTGCTGGTCGTTGAAGTTGTGGTCTACCTTGGTCGTCGCCCGGTCCACATTGGTCGGCGCTTTCCCTTGGAAGAAGAAATTGTTCTGGTTCGTAAACGCCTGCCCCGGCAGGTTCGGCCGCGGACCATAAAACTTTTGCGCATTCGCCGCCACCGGGTCAAAACGCGAAACCGGAATCCGGTTTCCCGCAAACGGTGTCCGCAAAAATTGCCCCGGCCGGTTCGGGTCCGCCGCCGTCGTGAACGGATCGTAGATCGTACGCAGTTGCCCGGCGCTGTTCAACGTCTTCGAAAAATCCCCCAAAAACTGGTCGTCCGTCGGCAGCGTCATGAACTGCGTCCGCGCGGCCAACTGGCGGCGGCCCTCATAGACCATGAAGAAAAACGTCTTGTTCTTGCCGTTGTAAAGTTTCGGAATCACGAGCGGACCACCAACGCTGCCCCCGTACTCATTCCGCTGGAACGATCCCAACTTCTGGCCACTCGCATTGGCGAACCAGTTGTTGGCATCAAGCTTCGAATTCCGGAAAAACTCGAACAAACTGCCGTGCAAGGTATTCGTTCCTGACTTCGTCGCAATCGTCAGCACACCGCCGCCCGACCGCCCATACTCCGCCGAATACGAGTTCGTCTGAATCCGAAACTCCTCGACGCCCTCAACAGAAGGCACCGCGCTGTTCGCGTTCATGTTGTTCGTGTTCGCGTTCATCGTCACCGGAACGCCGTCCATCATGATCGCGTTCGACGAGTCACGGCCACCGTTCACAGTGAACCGGCCGATCGACTCAAACCCTTCTCCCACCCCACCATTACCGCCGGCCGGCCGAAAGCCCATTACGCCCGGAGTCAACGTCGCCAAAGCGAAAACGTTGCGCCCATTCAAAGGCAAGTCGATAATCCGCTTGTTCTCCACCACGCCGCTCAGCGTCGCCGAGGTCGTATCGATCACCTGCGCCGCGCTCGAAATCGTCACCGATTCCGTCAAACTACCAATTTGTAACGAAACGTTAATCGTCGCCTTCTGCTGCGTCGCAATCGGCAACGATTCCACCAGAAAGCTGCGAAATCCAGCCTTCTCGGCACGCACTTTATAACGGCCGGGG
>JANODS010000772.1:0-1732 GCA_031412835.1 Acidobacteriota bacterium
CGGTGTTCTACACGATCACGGGCATTCACGTTTCGGATGCGCGGACGTTTCCGAACCAACTGGTGAACGGGGTTCCGGCGTTGCAGTTCCCGCGGCCGTTTGGAACCGGGTTGGGCGCGCTGGGCGTGCCGGACTTCCGGCGGGGGACGCAGTTCGATGGCGCTGACCCTTATACGCAGCAGTGGAACCTGACGATTGAGCGCGAGGTGATGAGGGACACGAGCTTCCGGGTCAGCTACATTGGCTCTCGCTCCGTGAAGATGTTTTCCAGCCCGGATTTGAACCAGGTGCGGCCGAACACGCAGGGTTTTGCGACCGCGCGGTTGGCGCGGCCGTATCCGGTTTGGAATATCGTGTATGTGCGGGACCCGAACGTTGGCGCTTGGTATAACGGCTTCACAACGGAGTTGAATCGGCGCGCGGCGAAGGGGCTGTCGTATCAGGTTTCTTACAACTGGGCGAAGAATTTGTCTAACGCGACGGGGTCGGATGGTGGTGGCTTTGCGTCGGAGAACGGTTCGGTGCCGACGGATCGGTTCTATCAACGGCTGGACTACGGGAACGTCCCGGCGACGCGGCGGCATCGGTTTCTGACGACTTTGAGCTACGGCTTGCCGAGCTTCAATCAGAATCGGATGGCCAATTTGGCGTTGGGCGGTTGGCAGCTTTCGGGCATCCTGCTGATCCAGAGCGGACCGTATTTGACGCCGACGACGGGGAATGTGACGGACCCTTCGGGTACGGGGCTAAACACGCGGGCGAACAACCGGCCGGACTGGACGGGGACGTCCTACGGGAACCTGGAGTCGGACAAGCGGACGGTAGATGCGTTCTGGGATCGGAGTGCTTTTGCGGTGCCGGCGAACAATATTGGACGATTTGGGAACGCGGCGCCGGGGAGTCTGATTGGTCCGATGACGCGAACGCTGTCGATGAAGATTCAGAAGACGTTCTCGGTGACCGAGCGGGTCGGGGTTCAATTGGAGGGTTCAGCGGCGAATCTGACGAACACGCCGAACTTCGGGAATCCGAACGGAAACGCCAGCGTGCCGCAATTTGGACGGATCACGAGCACGCAGGGAGTGGAGAACGCGGGGGCTCGTAACTTGCAGGTAGGACTTCGGGTGATTTTCTAGATATAATCAGGCTCCTATGGGCACCCGATTTCTCTCCTTGTTATTGCTGTCCGCGTTCTGCGCATTGGGCCAGAACGCGACCCAGGCCGGTAAGTTCCATGTGGAACATCCGACTCTTTTGAACCTTGGCTTTGAGTGGCCGATCAGCGGGGACGCCAATCGAAACGCGGCCGTTTCCGTGGAGTACCGCGCGGTGGGCGACCCGACTTGGAAGGTCGGAATGCCGCTCGTGCGGATCGGCGGGGAGAATGTTTATCGCCGGAAGGAGAACCTGGACTACACGGTGCCGGACGGCTTTGCCGGGAGCATTCTGAACGTGCAGCCGGGGACCGAGTACGAATGTCGGTTTGTGATGACGGACCCGGATGGCGCGACGGGGCAGACGACGCATACGGTGAAGGTGAAAACGCGGACGGAGCCGATGCCGTACAAGGGCGGGCGGACGTTGCATGTGTATCCGCCGGACTATTTTGGCCTGCGGCAGCAGCCGAGCTTTACGGGGATTTTGCAGGCTTACTATGGCGCGGGGCTGGGCGATTGGTCGGTGGTTTGGGAGCGGCGCGCGCAGCCGGGCGATACGCTGTTGATGCATACGG
>JANODS010000773.1:0-5184 GCA_031412835.1 Acidobacteriota bacterium
CCATCGAACGCACCTCCAACGACGAACCGATCAACGTTAAAATCCTTCTTAACTACGCCCCGCAGAATCCCCGCAGCACCGTCATGCGCTCGGTCGACACCACCGCCCTCGTCTCCATTCTCCGCTCCATCGCGCGGGAACCAAAGATCGGCAAGTTCTCCCTCGTCGCCTTTTCGATGGCCAGCCAACAAGTCCTCCATCGCCAGGAAAACGTTGATCGCCTCGATTTCCCAGCCCTCGGCGATGCCGTCAACAAAATGAAACTCGGCACAGTTGACCTCAGTAAACTCGCAGTGAAACACAGCGAAACCCAGTTCCTCAGCGAGCTCATCCGCTCGGAACTCGGCGGAACGAACAAGTCCGAGGCCATCATCTTCGCCGGCCCAAAAGTCATGCTGGAACAGAACGTAGAAGCCGAGACGCTGAAGGAAATCGGTCCCGTCGAATCCCCCCTCTTTTATCTGAACTACAATCTCTACCCCGCCCAGATTCCCTGGCGAGACTCCATTTCTCACGCCGTAAAATACTTCAAGGGCCAGGAGTACACTATCAGTAGACCCCGCGATCTCTGGTTCGCCACCTCTGAAGTGGTAAACCGCATTGTGAAGACCCGTTCCGCTCGTCTCGCTCAGAATTCACCGACCCAGTAGACTTCACGATATTCGCAAACTGCGGAAACGGCTTCCGCTCGCTTACGTCAACCTCAATAGAGGAATTGCTCAGGGAATCATGAAGTTCGCTATCCACTCTCTCGTCGCTCTCTTCGCGCTCCCGCTGTCGGCTCAGCCTTCTATCCCCCAGCGTCTTGCACCCTACGTTCCTTCACCAAAGGAAATTATCGAGCAGATGCTCCAATCGGCCAACGTCAAGCGCGGCGAGGTCGTCGTCGACCTTGGCTGCGGCGATGGCCGAATCCTCATCACCGCCGTACAAAAATTCGGAGCCAAAGCCGTCGGCGTTGAACTCAACCCCAAACTGGCGAAAGAAGCAACCGAAATGATCGCCCGCCTCGGCCTCCAGAATCACGCTAAAGTCATCCGCGGCGACATCTTCGAAGTCGATCTCACCCAAGCCGACGTCGTCACGCTTTACCTCACCACCAATTTCAACGAACGGCTTCGGCCTAAGTTCGAACAGTCCCTCCGTCCCGGAGCCCGCGTCGTTTCTCACGACTACGGCATCCGCGGTTGGAACCCCATCGACGTGCAAGAGGTCTTCGTCCACAACCGCCGCCACAAAATCTACCTCTACCAAATAGGACCCAGAAAAAAATAGTCGCTTCGCGGTAGCCTGAGAGGATGTCCAAATTTGATGTAGTCGGTGTCGGTCTCAACGCTACCGATACCCTGTTACTCGTCCCCAAATTCCCGGCCTACGCCGGCAAAGAACCCTTTGTCGAAGAAATGTTCTCTCCCGGTGGTCAAGTCGCCAGCGCCATGGTCGCCTGCGCCAAACTCGGCCTCCGCGTCAAATACATCGGCACCATGGGCGACGACGAACGCGGCCGTATCCAATGGGACAGCCTCCTCGGCACCGGCATCAACCTCGACGACGTCCAGATTCGTAAGGATTGCGCCAACCAATCCGCCTACATCGTCATCGATCAATCCACCGGCGAACGCACCGTCCTCTGGCGCCGTCCTGACGGCCTTCGTCTCGAACCCGAAGAAATCCTCCCCGAAATGATCACCGGTGCCCGCCTCCTTCACATCGACGGCCACGACACCCCCGCCGTCGCCCGCGCCGCCGAAATCGCCCGCGCGCACGGCATCCCCGTCACCGTCGACGTCGACACCGTCTATCACGGCTTTGATCGCGTCCTTCCCAACATCGATTACCTCATCACCAGCTCCGAATTCCCGCCCCAGTGGACCAACGAGCGCGACCCCTTTCGCGCCCTCATCATGATCCAACAGGAGTTCGGCATGAAGGTCGCCGCCATGACCCTCGGAGCCTTCGGAGCCATCGCTCGTATGGACGGCGAATTCGTCTACTCCCCCGCCTTCATCGTCGACTGCCTCGATACCACCGGTGCCGGCGACGTCTTCCATGGCGCCTTCTGCTTCTCCGTCCTCGAAGGCTACAGCCTCCGCGACTCCCTCGATTTCTCCAACGCCATGGCCGCCCTAAACTGCATGGAAATCGGTGCCCGAGGCGGCATCCAGGACGCCGCCGCCGCCCGCGCCCTCATCGCTTCCGGCCAACGCCGCAGCAAAAAGGATTTCGTCCAAAGAGCCTCATGATTCCTCTCCGCGACACCCAACCGAGCTACTCCTTCCCGATCGTCACCATCGGCCTGATCGCTCTCAACGTGCTCGCCTTCCTCTACGAATTCTCCCTCGACGAATTCTCCCTCAACCATTTCCTGCTCGAATACGGCTTCGTCCCCCGCCGCTTCCAATGGGTCGACATCCTTACCGGCATGTTCCTCCACGGCGGCTGGCTGCACCTCATCGGCAACATGTGGTTCCTCTGGATCTACGGCGACAATGTCGAAGATATTCTCGGCCACTTCAAGTACCTCCTCTTCTACCTCCTCTGTGGGGTCGCCGCCACGCTACTTCAGTTCCTCTTCACCTTCGACTCCCGCATCCCTACCATCGGTGCTAGCGGGGCCATCGCCGGCGTCATGGGCGCTTATCTCCTCAAGTTCCCGCACTCGAAGGTACTCACTCTCGTCCCCATCATCATCTTCTTCACGACGATGGAAATCCCCGCCTGGCTCATTCTCATTTACTGGTTCGTCCTCCAGTTCTTCAGCGGAGTCGGCTCCGTAGGCCAATCCCATCTCAACCAGGGTGGCGTCGCCTGGTTCGCCCACATCGGCGGTTTCCTCGCCGGAATCGCCCTCATTCGCCTCCTCCGCCCCAAACCCCGCTACGGTTCCCGCCCTGACCTCGCATGGTAACCGTCCTCTTCTACACCCGCGCCGGCTGCCATCTCTGCGAAGTCGCGGAAAAAACCCTCCGCGACGCCCAAGCCGAACTCGGCTTCGCCATCACCGTCATCGACATCGATTCCGAACCCGCCCTCCGCGCCCTCTACAACGACGACATCCCCGTCACCCTTCTCCCTAACGGCCGACGCTTCTGTAACTTCTTAGACCCAATCGAATTTCGGCGGCAACACTCCCGCCTCTAACCGCATCCGTTCTAACTAGAACCTAATGCGACCTGCCAACTTTCTCACCGCGTGGGGCAAAATCCTCCGCGGCCGAATCCCCCTACTCTCCATCGAGATCACCCGAGAATGCCCGCTCAGTTGCCCAGGTTGCTACGCTTACGGCGATAGCCATCTCGCCGACGGTGCCAAACTCGTCGATCTCACCGACTCGAAGGGCGATGAACTCGTCGCCAACATCCTCCGCCTTGTCGATCAGCACCAACCCATCCAAGTCTCCCTCGTCGGCGGCGAGCCCATGATGCGCCATCGCGAACTCGCCCGCGTCCTCCCCATCCTCAGCCAGCGCGGCATCTATACGATGATCGTCACCAGCGCCGTCGTCTCCATTCCTCCCGCCTGGACCAAGCTCCCCTTCGTCACCGTAGCCGTCTCCGTCGACGGTCTCGCGAAGGATCACGATATCCGCCGTAAACCCGCTACCTACGAACGCATCCTCAAAAACATCGCCGACACCCGGGTAAATATCCACTGGACCGTCGTCAACCAGCACATGCAACAGCCCGGCTACCTCGACGAATACGTCGCCTTCTGGAACGCCCGCCCCGAAGTCAACAAAATATGGCTCAGCGTCTATACCCCGCAACGCGGCGAGGTCAGCCCCGAAATTCTGCCCCCCGCCAGCCGGGTCAGCCTAGCAGAGCAAATCCCCGCACTCTCCCGCCGCTATCCCAAACTCCTGGTCCCCGACGGCATGGCCAAAGCCTTCCTCGCCCCACCCGCCAGCCCCGATGACTGCATCTTCTCCCGCATGTCCGCCAACTACACCGCCGACTTCAAAACCCAAGTCGAACCCTGCGTCTTCGGCGGCGACCCCGACTGCAGCCAGTGCGGCTGCTCCATGTCGGCGGCTCTTCATTGGGTCGGCGGCATCAAAGCCCTCGGCCCCCTCCGCATCAAACACCTCGTCCGCGGCTCCATGGCCATCGGCTCCCTCGTCAATTCCATCTCCCGTTGGGAAAAAGTCCCCGCTCGCACTGACCTCATCCAAATTAAGCAACCCTAGCTTTTATTCTCGAGCGGTGTCACCGGGTCAATAAACGGCCAGGTCAACATGCCCAAAACGTACACCGCCGCCATGATCGTGATGAACAGGTTCCAGTTGTTGCCCGTCTCTCGCAGGATCAGCCCCCCCATCACCGGAGCCACAAACCCCGCAATATTCCCCATCATGTTCATCGAGCCCGACAACGTCCCGGCATATTTCCCCCCCACGTCCATGCAAGCGCCCCACGCATTCGGCATCACCAAATCATTGCAGAAGCTCGACAGGCCCAACCCCACCATCGCCCACAGCGGATCCTTCACCTGAATCGCGATAAACATCATCACCGCCGCCCCTCCGAATCCAAACGTCGAGATCGTCCGCCGCGACTTACCAATGTCATTCCACCGCCGCGATAACTTTGTCGAAAGGAACCCGCACGTCAACGAACCCACGCCCCCCAGGAACAAAGGCAGAATCGCGTAATAGCCGCTCGTCATCCGGTCGACGCCGTGGTACTCCTGCAAGTACGTCGGCAGCCACGTTGGGTAAAAATACCAAGGAAAGCTCAACAGAAAATACTGCAACCACAACAGCCAAACGCTCTTCGAAGCCAGCATCTTCCCCCACGGCACATCGCCGTGGCCCGACGAAGGATGCGCCGTCGCCGCAATCAACTTCCTCTCCGCCGCGTTCACCTCCGGATGCTCCTGCGGATTGTCCCGGAACCACCGGTAAAAGAAGAACGCCCACACGCTCCCAATCACACCGAACGTCATAAACGCCGTCCGCCAATCCATCACTTTGAAAATCCAGTTCACCAGCGGCGGCGTAAACGCCCCGCCCCACCGCGCCGCCATCCAAAGAATTCCCTGCGCCCTCACCCGCTCTTCCAGCGGCAGCCATGTTGAAAACGCCTTTGTGATATTCGGAAAGCAACCCGCCTCCCCCGCCCCGAAAAGAAACCGCGTCGCCAGCATCGACCAGTAGTTGAACATCCACCCCGTCGCCGCCGTAAA
>JANODS010000774.1:0-2828 GCA_031412835.1 Acidobacteriota bacterium
TCACCCCCAGAAACTTCCCCACCCCGTGGGTGACGTGCACGACAAAATCCCCCGGCTTCAAGTCCGCGATATCGGCCGCGAACGCCGCCGCGGCCCGCTTGTTCAGCGCCGGCTCCGCAATCAGGTCCGAGGTGTCAAACAAGTCCTCGGTGCCGATGATGGCGAGCTTCGCCTCGGTCAGCGTCGTGCCCCGCACCATCCGCCCCCGCGCCAGCATCATGCTCGCCGAGTTGCCGAAAAGCCGCGCCCGTTCGGCATGGAACGGAGAGACCGTATCCGTGCTCGACAGCGCCAGTTGAAACGGCACCGAGTACTCGTGAAAGATGTCCGCGAGCCGCTCCACTTCGCCGATCGCCGGAGCGAAGTACAGCACCTTGTAGCCCTGTTCCACCAGCTTCCGCGTCTCGGCCACAGCGTTCGGCAAATTGCCATGAAACGCCGGCGAAGGACGAGAATGGAGGTCCGCCGACTGCCCCGCCGCCGATTCCCCCAGCAGCTCCACCTGCCGCAGCGTGACGCGCTTCCGAGCGTCAATCTGCGTAGCCAGTTCGTTCCAAGTCAGAAACACCGATTCCGGCAGCACGACCATATCCCGCTGATTTTCCCCGAGCCGCTTCCAAAGCCGATCCGCCGCCGAATGCACCTGCTCGGGTTCATCCACCACGACCAGCGCATCGGCCGCGATCTCGAGCAAAGTCGAGGTGCGCGGGTCCGTCAGCACCCGCGTGAACTCCCAAGCCGGCACCGGGTTGCTCGGCCGCGGATGTTCGACCAAAGGCAGCACCACAGCCCGGGCTACCTTCATCACCGACCGCTGCGTCTCGACGTCAAACCGCCGCATGGAATCGATCGTGTCCCCGAAGAACTCGATGCGCAGCGGCTGGTCCGACCCCGCCGGGAAGATGTCCACGATGCCCCCGCGCATCGAGTATTCCCCGACCATCTCCACCGGGTCGCGCTCGGTATACCCGATGCGCCGCAGATGCTCGGAAAGATCATCGAGCCCCAGATCGTCGTCCACTTTCAACGTCAGCGCCAACTGCTGGTAGAACGAGCCGGGATACGTCCGCAGCAGCGCCGAGGCAATCGGGGTGACCGTGATCGAGGTCAGCCCCGACGCAAGCCGATACAGCCCCACCGCCCGCTCTTCGCTGATCTCGGAGTGCGGCGATAGCCCTTGCGAAGGCAACACGTCCAAAGCCGGCAGCAGTTGCGGCCGGGGCTTGGTTTCGTCGTTGACGAGAAGTTCGAAAAATGTTTCCAGCGCGGCGAACAGACCCTCGGCTTCCTGGGCCCCATCGGTCAGCAACAGCAGCGGCTTGCCCGAGCGCTGCCAAAGCAAAGTGCTATATAGCGCTTTCGCCGTCAGGGTCAGGCCGGAGAGCGACTGATGGGTATGGGTCCGTAGGCCACGGATAATGGATTCGAAAGCGGCATCGCGGCCGAGGCTTTCCAGAAGTTCGCGAAGAGCGGGGTGCGTCATGCGGGGAGGCTTCTCTTAGTTTGACAGAGGTAGACTGAAAGCATGGCGAGGAGTCCGATCCCGCTCATCTCTTTCGAGGAGTATCTGACCCTCGAAGAGAAGGCGCACTTTAAGAACGAGTTCTATCAGGGCCAGATTCTGGCGATGTCCGGCGGGACGCTCTCGCACGAAAGGATCGCGATGAACGTGCGAGCCCATCTGCGGACGGGCTTGCTCGGCAAGGACTGCGAGGTGCTCGGCGACGGGCTGCTTTTCCGAACAGGACTTGATGGCTTGGCAGCTTATCCCGACGCGGTCGTCTTCTGCGGCGAGATTAAACTCGAAGACCATCGGAGTCTCGTTGCTCGGAATCCCAAGGTTGTCATTGAGGTCCTCTCGCCTTCGACGGAAGGTTATGATCGGACCACCAAGGCCCGCGAATACTGGAGGTGCCCGTCGGTCGAGCAGTATTTTCTGATCCGCCAGGATCAGCCGTTTATCGAAATTCAAAGCCGCGAAGCGGATGGCAAGTTCACTATCAATTGGATCGAAGGCCGCGAGTCGGATTGCCCGTTTGCATCGCTCGGCCTCAGCATTCCGATGGCGGATATCTATGAGCGGATCAACTTTTAGGACACCCATGGCGGCGAGTTTTGAGGAGTATCTGGTTCTCGAAGAACAAGCCCAATTCCGGAACGAGTTTTACTGCGGCGAGATTCTAGCTAAGTCCGGCGCGCACTACCGTCATTCTATGATCATCAGCAACCTGATCCATCGGTTGGGAAGTGCATTGGATCAGACGGACGGCGAACTTCACGCAGGCCAGCTACTATTCCGTACCGGCGACTTGGCAGCCTATCCGGACCTCATGATCCTACGCGGCCAACCCAAGTTGGAAGACGGTCCTGGCTTATCAGGAAGTACTGTCGGACGGAGGGGCACTTCCAGTATTCACGGGGAGCCGCTAGTGGACATTCAAACCCGCCAAGCCGACGGCAAAATCACCATCGAATGGATCACCGGCCTTGAATCAACCTACCCCTTCGAATCCCTCGGCACCACCCTCCCGATGACCGACATCTACGAGCGCATCACCTTCTAGCCCCGCGCCAGAATCTCCTTCTCGATGTTCGTCGTCGAGTACCCCGGCTCCAGCGGCAGCGCCATCACAACGCCCCCCGCCGCCTCCACCTCTTCCCTTCCCGCAATGAAGTGGCTCCAGTCGGCCCCCTTCACGAGCACGTCCGGCAATACGGCCGCGATCAACTCCCTCGGCGTATCCTCATCGAACAGCACCACCGCGTCAACCGCCTCCAGAGCCACCGCCATGGCCGCGCACTGCTGCTCGCTGAAAGCGCGGGGCGGC
>JANODS010000775.1:0-3473 GCA_031412835.1 Acidobacteriota bacterium
CCGCCGTGCACGCCGATGCCGCCCCTCCCCCCAAACCCAACATCCTCCTCATCCTCGCCGACGACCTCGGCTTCTCCGACCTCGGCTGCTACGGCTCCGAAATCCCCACCCCCCTCCTCGACTCCCTCGCTAAATCCGGCCTCCGCTTCACCCAAATGTACTCCACCGCCCGCTGCTGGCCCTCCCGCTCCTGCCTCATGACCGGCTATTACCCCCAACAAATCGGTCGCGACAAAGCCTCCGACCCCTTCCCCGCCTGGGCCCGCTACACCTCCCAATATCTCCGCCAAGCGAACTATCGCACTTACCACTCCGGTAAGTGGCACGTCTCCGGCAAGCTCCCCATCGCCGACGCCGAGTTCCACCGCTCCTATAACATCGAAGATCACGACCGCTTCTTCGCCCCCAAACGCCACCGTCTCGACGACAAACTCCTCCCCCCCGTCAAACCCAACACGAACTTCTATCTCGCCACGAACATCGCCGACCACGCCATCTCCTTCCTCGACCAACACGCCGCCGACCACAAAACCGACCCCTTCTTCCTCTATCTCTGCTTCACCTCCCCCCACTTCCCGCTCCACGCGCCCGCCCCCGACATCGCCGCCCAAAAAGGCCGCTACGACGAAGGCTGGGACGTCATCCGCCAGCGCCGCTGGCAGCGACAAACCAAAATGGGCCTCGTCAACTGCCCCCTTCCGCCCCTCACTCCCGAAATCATCCCCTCCTGGAACCTCGACGAAGCCAAACTCAAGGAACAAATTGGCCCCGGCGAAGTCGCCCGCGCCGTCCCCTGGGCCCAACTCAACCCCGTCGAACAACGCTTCCAAGCCCAGAAAATGGAGGTCCACGCCGCCATGATCGCCCGCATGGACTCCGAAATCGCCCGCGTCGTCGACCGCCTCAAAGCCCTCAAAGAATTCGAAAACACGGTCATTCTCTTCGGCTCCGACAACGGCGCCTCCGCCGAACAAATCATCCGCGGCGACATGCATGATCGCACCGCCCCTCCCGGCTCCGCCGCCACCTATCTCTGCCTCGGTCCCGGCTGGTCCACCGCCGCCAACACCCCCCTCAAGCTCCACAAACATTGGAACCACGAAGGCGGCATCAGCTCCCCATTCATCGTCCACTGGCCCGCCGGGATCAAGGATAAAGGCAAACTCCGCCGCACCCCCGCCCATTTCATCGACATCGTCCCCACCCTCCTCGCCCTCTCCGGCGCCCAACCCGTCATGAAACACAACGGCCTCACGCCCCCACCCTTCCCCGGCCTCAACCTCCTCCCCGTCATCCATAAAGACGCCCCCGTCAAGCGCGACTTCATCTACTTCCACCACATGACCAACCGCGGCCTCCGCTCCGGCAACTGGAAACTAGCCTCCGCCGGACCCGACGCCGAATGGGAACTCTACGACCTCAGTGAAGACCGCGGCGAGACCAAAAACCTGGCCAGAACCCTCCCCGACAAGGTCAAGCAACTGGCAACCGTCTGGGATCAAGCCGACGCCCAGTTCTCCAAAGACCACCAATCCGGCCTCAAAAAATGACCCCCTTCTCGCTCCTCACCACCTGCCCCGAATGCGCAACATCGAACCGCATCCCCGCCGCCCATCTCTCCCATCGCGGCCGCTGCGGCAAATGCAAGGCCACCCTTCCCGCCTTATCCAAAGCCCTTCCCGTTGACGCCGCCGCCTTCGCCGAAATCGTCCAGGCTTCCCCCGTCCCCATCCTTGTCGATTTCTGGGCAGCATGGTGCGGACCCTGCCAAATGGCCGCCCCGGAACTAGAACTCCTCGCCCAAGAAATGTCCGGCCAAGCCCTCGTCCTCAAGGTCGACACCGAAGCCGAACCCGCCCTCGCCGCCCAGTTCCGCATCCAATCCATCCCCAACTTCCACGTCTTCCACCACGGCAAGTTAGTACACCAACAAGCCGGCCTAGCCCCCCGCGCCGTCATGCGCGGTTGGCTAACCCTGAAGAAATCCTAAGTCCGCGGTCGGGAAATTCACTAAGTTCGGAAACACCGTCCCCATCGCCGATCCCGGCACCCCAAACCACTTCGCCAACGTCGCCCCATATTGGTCCAGCGAAGTCGTCGGAATCCAGTTCCCACGGCTCCCCGAATCGTCTGGTCCGTTCAAAAGTAACTGCGGAAACACCCCATAAACACCGCTCCTCACGGCCCCTCCCGTTACGATCTGATGCCCACCCCACGCATGGTCCGTGCCCGTGCTCGCATTCGGCTGCATTGTCCGGCTAAACTCCGACTCGGTAAACAAAGTCACCTGCCCGCTCAAGCCTATCTCCTCCATCGCCCGGTTAAAGGCCAACACCGCGTCATTCAACTCGAGTAACAACCGCGTATGCGTCGGAGCCTGCGCCTCATGCGTGTCATAACCTCCCTGCGAACAAAAGAAGATCTGCCGCCGCAATCCCACCTGCCCCCGAATCTGAATCAACCGCGCCACCTGCCGCAACTGGTTCCCAATCGACGTCGTTGGGAAAACCGTCAGCAATGTCGGCAACGCCTTAAACGCCGCATCCGCCTGCCGCAGCACCGCCAACGAATCGTTGATCCGCTGCCCCGCCGCCTGCACCAGCGTCGCCCCCGTCGACATCGTCAATATCTGCTGCAATGCGTTCTGCCGGTCCACATCCCCCGCCCGATTCTGCTGCCCCAGAATATCCAAATTCGTCGACGCGATCTGCGACGGTTGCGTGTCCCGCCCAATCAAAAACAGAGAATTCCCGTTCACCGATACCCCCGCCGGGAACTGCGACGGCGCGTTCATCCCCCGCACTTGATCCACCATCCGACCCGCCCATCCGGTCGGCGCGCTTCCCGTCGGTGTCCCACTCTGCCACTGCACCTGTTGGTCAGAATGCGAAAACAAGTTACTCGGCACCGCCTTCAAATTCGCTCGATACTCCGCCCGCGTCACCGGTCGCACTAACATCCCCACATTCGCCACCGCCGCCGCCTTCCCCTCCAGAAACAAACTCCGGATCCCCGCCAGCGAAGGATGCAGCCCAAATGATTGATCCCCCTGCACCGCCGCCGCCAAAACTTGGTCCCGGGCAATCGACGCCGTCCTCCGAATCCCCGCGTATTGCCCGTAACCGACATCCGAGGTCGGAATGAGCGTATCATTCGCGTCATTCCCCCCAAACATAAACAGACAGACCAGAGCCTTGTAGTCACTCCCCGAGCTTTGCGCAAAGGAGTTCATTAAACCCAATTGCCCCACCGCCGCCGCCGTCCCCAGGCTCGCCACCGCCCGCCCGCCCATCTTCAAAAACTCCCGACGATTGCCAAGCAATCCCGTATGTCGACCCGCGGCTGATGGTGCCATGCCTTCTCCTATACCCGCTTCACTAACACTTGCGGACTCGCCGCCACCTGATACAACGCTGTAATCGCCTTCATCCGGTTAATCGTCTGCAGCCCCACCGCCTGCAAAATCAACGACC
>JANODS010000776.1:0-1924 GCA_031412835.1 Acidobacteriota bacterium
CGGCGGGGCCTCCGGCGCGGACCCGCTCGCGGCGTAGGTCGAATAGAAGTACGGGGTCTCGGCCGCGAACTCCGCCGCACAGGTGTCGACCATGGCGTAGCCGGGCACGATCCCGAGGGCGAGGCGGGCCTCTCGGAGGGCTTCCGGGGTCGTGCCTTCTCTAGCGGCTACAAGGTGATTCCGCCCGCATGCCTGAAGCGTCATGCATGACCAGCCTGGATGCTGTGGAGCGGCTCGGGACAAAGCGGGAAGCTTCTTGGATCGCCGTCGCCGTTTTGAAGGTGACGTTCCAACTGTTGGCGGGGGCCACACAATGGCCGGCGGTGAGGATTACGGTGGAGGAGATCAAGGCGCCGGTGCAGCTAAACGACCCGCCGGCGGAGTAGTTTCCGATGATGCTGGCGACGCCGGTATAGACCGAGTTCCCGGTGACGTAGCCGGGCGTTGCGGTGTTCTGAATGGTGATGGCACCGAGGGGGGCGCAAGCCACCAAAAGGAGAAGGCTGTAGGAAGGCAAGAGTTTCATCGCTTGCCTCGACTCTACAATGAACATTCGCGAAAAAGCCCAATAAACGCGGGTATTTTTTGCCCTAGCCGAATTTTTAAGGTTCACTCCTTAGACGCTTGCCGGGGCTTGTGCTTAAGCATCTAAGGTGAGGGGCTAAGGCCATAGGACGAACGTGCTACTATCGCCATCAAATGGACCCTGTGCGCGATTCGCCGAACCGGCGACTCTTCGTGAAGTCGCTCTCTGCCGGGTTCGCCTTGACGGCGCAGCCGGTGATGGCGGCAACGATTTCGACCGACTCGACGGGGCTGACCGCCGGCGAGGTTAAGATCCCGGTATCGGACGGCGAGATTCCGGCCTATCGCGCGATGCCGGCGAAAGGGAAGCGGTTTCCGGTGGTGCTGGTGGCGCAGGAGATCTTTGGAGTACACGAGCACATCAAGGATGTCTGTCGGCGATTGGCGAAGATGGGTTGGCTGGCGATTGCGCCGGAGCTGTACGCTCGGCAGGGAGACGTCGCGAAGCTCGAAAACATTCAGGACGTGTTTAGGATCGTCGCCAAGGTGCCGGATAGTCAGGTGATGACCGACTTGGATGCGGCCGTGGCGTATGCCGCCAAGAGCGGCCATGCTGACGTGAAGAAGCTGAGCATCACGGGTTTTGGCTGGGGTGGCCGCGTGACGTGGCTCTATGCGGCGCACAACCCGAAGTTGAAGGCTGGGGTGGCGTGGTACGGGCGCTTGGCGGGAGAGGCGGGCGCGATGACGCCGAAGCATCCGGTGGATCTGGCGGGTTCGTTGATGGCACCGGTGCTGGGGCTTTACGGGGCGAAGGATCGGGGGATTGGGCAGGATACGGTAGAGAAGATGCGGGCGGCGTTGAAAGCGTCGGGCAAACCAAGCGACATTTATGTTTACCCGGAGGCCGACCATGGCTTCCACGCGGACTACCGACCGATGTATCACGAGGCCGCCGCCGAAGATGGTTGGTCAAAATTAGTCGCGTGGTTGAAGAAACACGGCGCATCCTGAAACGATCTCTTGGAAAGGAGACCTTTTTTCAGATGATCTATACCATCATTATTGGCTTTGTGATTGGACTGGTAGCGCGCTTTTTGATGCCGGGTCGTGATGCGGCGGGCTTCATCATTACGATTTTGCTGGGCATAGCCGGATCCTTCGTGGGGAGCTACCTTGGCCAGGGCTTGGGGCTTTATCTTCCTGGTCAGCCGGCTGGCTTTCTCATGTCGGTGGTGGGGGCGATGATTCTCCTGTTCGGATATAGAATGGTCGCATCGAGGGCGTAAACTCGTGTTTTCAGTCGCGATCTTGACCCAAGTGTTGGGCCTTGCCATCGGTGCAGGGCTCAATTTGTACGCCGCCGTCATGCTTACTGGCTTGGGAATCCGATTTGGAT
>JANODS010000777.1:0-11138 GCA_031412835.1 Acidobacteriota bacterium
CTCTCCGGCCGCCCCGTCGCCGACCTCCTCGGCAAAGCCCGCGACCGCCTCCGCGTCTATCGAACCACCGTCTTCGAAGGCAATCAAGACCAATCCGACGTCCCTTACGAACGCCAAGCCAAATTCGCCGTTCATCTTAAAAATAACGGCTATACCGCCATGAAAATCCGCGCCTGGCGCCCCAACCCCATGGACGATGTCGACGCCGTCGGCGTTATCCGCGCCGCCGTCGGGCCCACGTTCAAAATCATGCTCGACCGCACCGCCGTCCGCCCCGGCTGGGTCTGGGACTACCCCACCGCCCTCAAAGTCGCCCGCGGCCTCGAAAAACATAACGCTTACTGGCTCGAAGAACCCTTCGACGGCATGGACCTCCAAGGCCCCGCCCGCCTCGCCGCCGAAGTCGACATCCTCATCACCGGCGGCGAACTCGGCCGCACTATCCACGAATTTGCCGCCTTCCTCGCCAATAAAACCTACGACATCGTCCAGCCCGATACGCGCATCTGCGGTGGCATCTGGGCCGCCAAAAAAATCTCCACCCTCGCCGCCTCCTTCGGCGTCCCCTGTGTCCAACACGGCGCGGGCGGCTTCGCCCTCGCTGGGTACATCCAAGCTGGCTGCGCCATGACCAACTGCGAATGGCAGGAGATGATCGGCCAGGGCCCCAACCTGCCCACCGAAGAGTGGCAACCCGGCGAAGTGCTTTTGAAAAACAAACAAGCGTTCCGCATTGAAAACGGCTACGTCCACCTACCCGAATTCCCCGGCCTCGGACTCGACCTCGACGAAGCCGCCATCAAGGAGTACCGTCTTGCTTAGCCGCCGCAGTTTCCTCGCCGCCTTCGCCGTCGCCAAGGTCAGAATCACCGCCGTCGACATCTACCCTATCCGCCTCCCGGTCACGAAGGACGAAGCCGCCGCCGGCCTCAACCACCTCTTCCAGGTCGCCGAAGTCTCCACCGACGCTGGCGTCAAGGGCTACTCCTTCGCCGCCCCGCCCGCCGCGCAACTCCCCGCCATCCGACAGCTCCTCATCGGCCGCGACCTGTTCACCATCGAGCAACTCCTTGCCGACGGCCTCAGCCAATGGGGCGGCGTCGAACACGCCCTCTGGGATGCCATCGGCCGCATCGCCAAGCAGCCCGTCCGCCGTCTCCTCGGCGGCAACAGCGAAAAAGTCAAAGCCTACGTCACCTGCGTCTGGCCCGGCCGACTCGACCAGCAGCACGTATCCTACCGAGACCAAGCCGAACAAGCCCTCCGCCTCAAAAAGGCCGGCTACAAGGGAATGAAGATCCGCGCCTGGCGCCCCAACCCCCTCGACGACGCCGACGCCTGCACCGAAATCCGCGCCGCCGTCGGCCCCGATTTCGCCATCATGTTCGACCGTACGGCCCATCTCCCTCAGTCCGTCGGCCAGCCCGTTTGGAGCTTCGAAACCGGCTTGAAAACCGCCCGCGCCCTCGAACGCGCCGGAGCGTACTGGCTCGAAGAGCCCTTCGCCCGCGACGACTACCAATCCCCCGCCCGCCTCGCCTCCATGGTCGATCTGCCCATCACCGGCGGCGAAGGCTACGTCGGAACCAGCCAGTTCCAGCAGTGCCTGGTGAACAGAACTTACGACATCCTCCAGCCCGAAGGCCGCGGCAGCGGAGGCATCTTCACCTGCCGTAAGGTCGCCTTCATGGCCGACGCCTATCAGGTCCCTTGCATCCTCCACGGCACGATGGCCCTGATGTTAGCCGGCTGGCTCCAAGCGACGTTTGCCATCGGAGCCGAATGGCAGGAGGTAGCCCTCGTGACCCCGCCCCTCCTCCCCCAGCAGCAGTGGGCTCCGGGGCTGAAGGTCCTCCGCAACAAGGAAATTTACAAAATCGAAAACGGCGAAATCATCGCCTCCGACCTCCCCGGCCTCGGCCTCGACGTCATTCCAGAGGCCCTGGCCGAATACCGCGTCCGCGCTTGAATCCCATTAAAGTTCAACAATCCTTCAAGAACTTTCCCCGCTTGCCGAAACTACAATTATGCGCGGAACGTAAAGCGCAAAATTGAAATCAGGAAAAACAGGAATTTACATGAAACGCATTTTCACGCTGGCTCTCGCGCTCACCTTCGCCCTTGGCACCACCATCGCCTTCGCCGACGACCACAAGAAGAAAGACGACCACAAAAAAGACGACCACAAGAAAGACGAGAAGAAAAAAGGCCACTAAGCTCTCCCTTCCTTGGTCGGCCGCGTGTTTTTTTACCAAACCACCGGCCGACCTCCTAAAGCTCAGTAACCAAGCCGTCACCCCCACCCATCCCGCCGCCGCGCCCCAAACCACCCCTCCATTACCGACCCAATAGCCCAACAAACGCAACGCCTGCAAGGCATGCATCCCTACAAAATGAGCCGCCCGCAGGTCACCTCCGTCTTTGCTCGAATTCAAAAAAGCAGCCCCGGTCCTCCATCCTTCACCCCCACCGCCGCGCGCCATCTGCACGCTCCACCGCCAACGAGGCGCAAAAATCAGCGGCGCCGGATTCACAATCTGGAAGAACTCCCCCGCCGTCATCGCGCCATCATCTCCTCAAGCCGCGACTTCACCTCGGGCCACTCTTCACGAAGTATCGAAAAATAGACGGTATCTCTTACCCGCCCCCCCGAAGTGATCATATGCCGCCGCAAAGTCCCTTCCTGCTTCGCCCCCAGCCGCAGCATCGCTTTCTGCGACCGATCATTCAGTACGTCCGTCTTCAACTCCACCCGATTCACGCCCAACTGCTCAAACGCGTGCCCCAGCAGCAGATACTTACACTCCGTGTTCACTCCGGTCCGCTGGTACTCTAGCCCATACCAAGTCGACCCAATCTCCAACCGCTTATGTCCCAACTCCATATTCATGTACCGTGTCGATCCCGCCAACCGGTTCGTAGCCAAGTGCCGAACGGCGAAGGCCTGTGTCTTCGGATCCGTCATCGCCCGGTCAATGTAGCCGTCCATCTGCTCGGGCGTCGCGATCTGTTCAAGCCCTACCTCCCACAAACTCGGCTCGAACCCAATCGCGCACAACTCCGGCCCGTGCGCCATGGCAAGCGGTTCCAAACTTACAATTTTCCCGGTCAGCATTCCTTGATACAGTAGCGGTTCAGATGAACCGCCGCAACTTTCTCTTCGCCCTCGCCGCGCCCGCCCCGTCGCGCCCCAACGTGATCGTCCTCTTCTCCGACGACCAGCGCTTCGACACCATCCACGCCCTCGGCAATCCCGACATTCAGACCCCCAACCTCGACCGGCTCTGCGCCCGTGGCGTCGCTTTCACCCACGCCCGCATTATGGGGGGCAACCAAGGGGCAGTCTGCGTTCCGTCCCGCGCCATGCTGATGACCGGCCAGTCCCTTTACCATGCCACGAGCTCCTTCGCCGGAAAACGCGACTACCATCTCTGGCCCGCCCTATTCACGAAAAATGGCTACGCGAACTTCGGCACCGGCAAGTGGCACAACGGCCCCAAAACCTATCACGAAGCCTTCACCGCTGGCGGCCCCGTTATGTTCGGCGGTATGAACGACCACTACGGCACCCCCGTCTTCGACTACAACCCCGCCGCCAAGTACCCTCCGGCCGAAGCCAAACGATTCCCGAAAAAATCCTCCAGCGAACTCTTTGCCGATGCCGTCATCGGCTTCCTCGACACTCGCGACAAGACGAAGCCATTCTGCGCGTACGTCGCTTTCACCGCACCCCACGACCCTCGCCAGGCACCGCCCGAGTGGCTCGCGAAGTATCCGATCGACCGGATCAAACTCCCCGCCAACTTCCTTCCCCAACATCCCTTTGACAACGGCGAACTCAAAATCCGCGACGAGGCTCTCCTTCCTTGGCCGCGAACGCCGGAAGCCGTGAAGAAAGAGATCGCCGATTACTACGCCCTCATCTCGTACCTCGATAGCCAAATCGGCCGCATTCTCGACACGCTTGACCGTTCGGGACTGGCCGACAACACGATCATCGTGTTCGCTGGCGACGACGGACTCGCTCTCGGCCAACATGGCCTCCTCGGCAAGCAAAACCTCTACGATCACTCGATTCGAGTCCCGCTGATCATGGCGGGCCCTGGCATCAAAAAGGACCAGCGCAGCACCGCCGCCGTCTACAATTTCGATGTCTTTCCGACGCTCTGCGATTTAGCGGGTATCGCGAAACCAACCACCGTCGACGGCACGTCGTTCGCACCGGCCCTCCGCGGCGAAAAGTTCGCCGGTCGGCCCCACACCTACCACGCCTACCGCGACTTCCAACGCGCCATCCGAACTACTACCCACAAGCTCATTCGTTATACCGTCAACGGCCAAACCACCCGCCAACTTTTCGACCTAGCTAAGGACCCGCTGGAGATGACCAACCTGATCGACGACCCCCAGCAGGCCAAGCGGATCCAGGCCCTCGAAGCCGACCTCAAAATCTGGCAGAAAACCGTCGACGACCCGATTGCTTAAGGGACGCTCGGACGAACCGCGACCACCGAAACCTGCTCCAACATCGGCCATGTCGCATTGGCCGCTTCCCTTCGTTCCACCGGTCCTAGCGGCTGCACTGTCGTCCGGGTCGGCGGTACCTGGGGGAAGAAACTTCCGTAGATCCCATTCATCTTTCCGAACTCGGCCAAGTCATCCACGTAAACGTTCGACTGAACGCAGTGGCTGAAATTCAATCCGGCCTCTTCTAATCCATCGAGCAGATTCCGCATCGTCTGACGCACTTGCAACTCAACCGTCGAAGCGTAGATCCCCGAGTTCGGCCCGGGGATGAAGCCGGACTTCGCCGAGCAGTAAAGCGTATCGCCGGCCCAGACGCAGGGGCTCGCGGTCTTGCTCGGAGCCATATTCCGCGGCCGGACGACCCGCCTATCTTTGCGATCCTTCACCGCAACACCGGTGATCGCGACCTTCGCCCCGCCCGGCAGTTCGTTGACGACCAAGGCCGCCCGCGCCGGCGCATCGCCCGCCGCGAACAAGGGAGCATATGCCGCATTCAACTCCGCCAGCGAGACATCCGGAGTCACGTAAACATTAACGAATACTAAGTTGCCCAAGTCTGGAACCGCCCTCTTCAAAAGGTCGAGAGCCGCGGCCGGGGTCGCGGCGTACTGGCCGGGAATGTACACCCGATCCAGCGGCTTGGTCGTTGCTACCGCGTTTATCTCAACCGGCGTCTCCGTCGGCATCCGCTTCACACCCAACACCGCCCGCACCGGACCTGCCCCGGGGAAATACTCTTTCCAAATTTTGTCCATGGCCGCGAAGTTCGCCATGTCAGCCAGATAAACCTGTCCGTAGACGATATCCGCCATTTTCAGCCCGCCGCCTTCAACGATGGCTTTGACGTTTTCAAGACACTGCCGCGTTTGACCTTCAAACGTTGCCGCCATCTGGTTGGAGGCGTCGCGGGCTCCTTGGCCGCTCACATAGAGCACTCCGTTGGCCATGACCCCCGGGGTATAGGGGCCCACGGGCTTGGGACCGACCTTCGGAAAGATGGCCGCCTTTTCGGCGGCTATGAGGGAGCAAGCAAGCAATAGAGCGGCTAGGAAGCGCATAGGAGGCTACTTTACGTCGAGCAGATCTTTTTCTTTGGATTTGGCGATGACGTCAAGCTTGGCGATCGAGCCGTCGGTGAGCTTTTGAATATCTTCGAGGGACCGGCGCTCGTCGTCCTCGCTAATCGCTTTGTCTTTCACCAGCTTTTTCACCGAATCGTTCGCGTCGCGGCGGACGTTCCGTATCGCCACCCGGTGATCTTCGGCTAGGGCGAACAGCTTCTTGACCAGTTCCTTGCGCCGCTCTTGCGTCAGAGCCGGGATGGGGAGGCGGATCAGGTTTCCGTCGTTGGATGGGTTCAAGCCAAGATCCGAGTTCAGAATGGCTTTCTCGATGGCCTTAATCTGCGATCGATCGAACGGTTGCACCGTGATCATCGCCGGTTCGGGGACATGCAGGGTCGCGACATGCGACAGCGGCGACATCGTCCCATAGGACTCGACTTGAATTGAATCGAGCAGGTGGATCGAGGCTCGACCGGTGCGGATCGAGGCCGCGTCGGACTGCATGTCCGTGAGTACCTTTTCCATGCGCTGCTTAGCGTGCGCTTCTACTTCTTTGGCGGTCGTGAAAGGTTGCGACATAAGAAGAAATCCTTCAACAAATCAGAGTGCCGACGGGTTCGCCCATCGCTATACGCATTATATTGCCAGCCGTCCGCAGGTTGAAGACCCGGATTGGCAATTTATTCTCTCGACACATGGCGACGGCGGAGGCGTCCATCACGGCGAGCGAGTTTGCCAACACTTCGTGATAGGTCACCGTTTCGAACATCACCGCATCCGGATGCTTGCGCGGATCTTTGTTGTACACCCCGTCTACGCCGGTTGCTTTGGCGACGACTTCGGCGTGAATTTCGAGGGCCCGCAGGGTGGCTCCCGTATCGGTGGAGAAGTATGGGTTGGAGGTTCCGGCGGCGAAGATGACGATCCGCCCTTTCTCGAGGTGCCGGATGGCGCGGCGTCGGATGTAGGGTTCGGCGACCGAGGGAATCGTGATGGCCGTCATCACCCGAGTTGGGATGCCTTGGCGCTCCAGAGCGTCTTGCAGAGCCAGTGAGTTGATCACCGTCGCCAGCATGCCCATGTGGTCAGCCGTGACGCGATCCATTTTCTTGGCGGCGGCTTGGACACCGCGGAAGAAGTTACCACCACCGACAACGAGGCCGACTTGCACCCCGGTCTGCGCGACTTCGGCTACTTCGCGGGCCATCGAATGGAGGCTATCCTGGTCGATGCCAAATCCGCCCTCTCCGGCGAGAACTTCGCCGGAGAGCTTCAGCAGAATGCGCTGGTAACGTTGCCTGGGAGCGGAACTCTCCACGGTTCGTTATTCCGCTTCGGGGGCGTCCGGACCGGCGGTTTCACCCACCTTGAACCGGATGAACTTGGCGAGGGTAAGCGTGACGCCAAGTTTTTTATTGGATTGTTCGATCAACTGCCCGACGGTGAGCGAGTTCTCTTTAATAAACGGCTGTTCGAGGAGGCAAACCTCTTCGTAGTACTTGGACATGCGGCCCTCGAGCATTTTCTCGACGATGGCAGGGGGCTTCCCTTCGCGGAGGGCGCGCTCGCGCTGGATTTCCTTTTCCTTCTCGAGCACTTCGGTCGTGACTTCGGTGCGGGAGATGAAGGTCGGATCGGCGGCGGCCACTTGCATGTCGATGTCGCGGACTAGTTCCTGAATCTCGTCGCTCGAAGCGGCCAGCCCGGTGCCTTGAATCAGCACGCCGAGCTGGGCGCCGGGGTGGATGTAGGCACCGAGGACGCCGCCGGAGAGCTTCTCGACTCGGGCGAGCTTCATGTTCTCGCCGATTTTGGCCACTTTGGCGGTGATCAGATCGGCGATTGTGATCGACGGATCCTTGGCGTAGGCTTCGGTCAGGAGGTCGGCCGGAGCTTTCACATTGGCCGAGGCGAGCGCCTGTTCGGCGAGGTCCGCGACGAGGCTTTGGAAGTCATCGGTGCGGGCGACGAAGTCAGACTCGCAGTTGAACTCGACGATGACGCCCGAGGTTTTGTCATCAGACAACTTGATGACAATGGTGCCCTGTTTGGCGGAGCGGCCCGTTTTCTTGGCAGCGGAGGCGATGCCCCGTTTGCGAAGCTCTTCAATGCCTTTCTCGATATCGCCGCCGGCCGCTTCAAGGGCCTTCTTACATTCCATCATGCCCGCGCCGGTACGGTCGCGCAGCGCTTTCACCATTTGTGCGGTGATGTCAGCCATAAAACCTCGATAAATTGTGGTTGGGGAGGTAGGGACGGCGCCGGGGACCCGGCGCCGTGGAGTAACTAACTTGGAGACTTAGTCTTCTTGAACCAGCGTCTTGCTGCCGCGCGGCATAATGAGGGCGAGATCTTCTTCGGAGGTTTCCGAATTAGTCTCTGACATCAGTTGAGCGGAGAACTGCGGGTCGAGATACTTCTCGGGGTCGAGCACTTCGTCGTCGACACTGTTGTTGACACCGAGTTCGGATTCCGAAACTTGTTGGCGCCCTTCGAGACAGGCTTCCGCGATTTTGTTGGTGAACAAGCGAATGGCGCGCAGGGCGTCGTCATTACCGGGGATTACGTAGTCAACCTGATCGGGATCGCAGTTGGTGTCCACGACGGCGACGACCGGGATGCCCAAGCGGCGGGCTTCCATGACGGCGATGGCTTCCTTGTTCGAATCGACGACGAAGAGGACGTCCGGGAGACGGCCCATGTCGCGGATGCCGGAAAGGTTAGCGCTGAGGTGTTTCCGTTCGCGCTCGAGCTGGATGATTTCTTTCTTGGTACGGCCACCATAGTTGCCGGTTTCGGCGAGATCTTCGAGCATCTTGAGACGCTCGATCGACTTTTTCACCGTGGTGTAGTTGGTGAGCAGGCCGCCCAGCCAGCGGTTGTTGATGTAGAACATCTGACAACGGGTGGCTTCTTCGGCAATTGCTTCCTGCGCTTGACGCTTGGTGCCCACGAAAAGTACGTTTTTACCCTGCGATGCCATTTCGCCCACGTAGGCCATGGCGTCTTTGAACAGTTTCAGGGTCTTTTGCAGATCGACGATGTAAATGCCATTTCGTTCGCCAAAGATGTATTCTTTCATCTTTGGATTCCAGCGCTTGGTCTGGTGCCCGAAGTGAACGCCTGCTTCGAGCAATTCTTTCATTGAGATAGACGGCAAGGTGACTCCTTAGTTGGGGATGGAACACACGAACCGGCAGGACTTTCCGAGCGGTATTTGTCCTGCCGACGAGGGGTGTGTGGAATCCAGGTTGACGGTTTAGCGCTTCGAGAACTGGAAGCGCTTACGGGCGCCCTTCTGACCGTACTTTTTCCGCTCGCGAGAGCGGGGGTCGCGGGTCAGATAGCCCATTCCCTTCAGCTTGCTACGGAGTTCGATATTGAACTCACACAAGGCCCGAGCGATACCGAGACGAACGGCGCCAGCCTGTCCGTTGATTCCGCCGCCATCGGCGAGAATCAGCACGTCGAACTTGTCGGATGTTTCGGTAGCCAACAGCGACTGTTTAGCGGCCGAACGGGCCGAGTCACTGGTGAAATACTGATCGAACGGTTTCCCGTTGACGATAATATTGCCACTACCATTGCGCAAAAACACGCGGGCCACGGCGGTCTTACGCCGACCGGTGCCGAGCCACTGAGTTAAAACAGCCACTTCGGATTCCTCACTTTAATCATTACCGGAGAATTGCTTCGAGAGCCACGGGCTGCTGCGCTTGATGCGGATGGGTATCGCCCGCATAAACTTTGAGCTTCGTGGCCATATGCTTTCCGAGCTTACTCTTCGGGAGCATGCCTTTGACGGCCTCTTCCACCATTTTCATCGGACGGGTTGCCCGCATTTTCTTGGCGCTGATTTCGGTCAGACCGCCCGGATAGCCGGAGTGATAGCGATACAGCTTTTGCTCTTCCTTCTTTCCGGTGAGGCGAACTTTCTCAGCGTTGACGATGACGACATGGTCGCCCATATCGATGTACGGCGTATAGATGGCTTTGTGCTTGCCCATCAAAATAAATGCCGCCTGCGAAGCGATGCGACCGAGCGCGGCGCCCGAGGCGTCAATAACATGCCAATTTCTCTGGATATCTTTGCCAGAGGGAACTACGGTATTCATAGACAGACGATCTCCCTGCGATCCTTCCAACCATCCAAGATAGCGCAAATATTTCCCTTCCGTCAAATCGGCGAGAGCGGCTCGACCCGGGATTTGGGATGAAACGCGGTGCAATCTGGGTTCAAACCGGACTCGCGGGGACCCGAAAAACGATCGACCGAACGGGTAACTAGCTTATTTTCAACTACTTCCTGGGTTCATGCTACATTTTTTGCTCGTGCGGCGACGAACACCTCGCTCGGTGCCAGAAACCATCTACTGTTTCATTGTCGCGGTTCCGACGGCGCGCCTGGAGGGCAGGTTTCGCCAAGTGGTGGAAAGAGAAGGAAATATAAATCGTAACGGGTGGTAAAACCTAGTGTTGGGCATTGTGGCGCAACATGGGCTTGCTGACGAGTCCGGGTTCGCTTGCCCATGGTGCCGGTGCTCGGTACGGAGGGTTAGAGGCGGTAGTTTTCGTTGGAACTTGGGGAGTCAATGAGCTAGGGTCACTCATTTTTTGAGGAAGCTCGATTCCGGGTACCAAAAGCCGACACACTAAGGAGACGAAAAAGGACACCCAGGGGTGCCGGGCTGGTAGGGCTTCTTAAACACCCGCGGTCGGCATCTTAAGTCTCGCGGAGTCAATGAGTTAGGGTCACTCTTCTTCTAAGAGACCTTTCCGGCGGGCCCCTTGACTCTCTGTAACGCGATTGATATTCTTCAGGCAATGTCCGCTAAACACTTAGCTCTCGCTTTTATCTGTGCTTCCTTAACCTTTGCACAGACTGGCACAATTCAAGGAACCCTCGTCGACCCTTCCGGAGCCGCCATTCGCGGAGCGAAGATCGCCGCAACTGACCAACGTAAGGCCGTAACCGTTCGTGAAGTCGTCACCGCCGACCAAGGCGGCTTTCAACTCGGCAACATTCAACCCGGCCTCTATACCCTGAAATTCACCGCCGCCGGCTTCAAGACCCTCACCCGCACCGACGTGCAACTGGACCAGAACCAGAACTTGAATTTCGGCAACGTCACTCTCGAAGTCGGTTCCACGACGGACTCGATCACGGTGGAAGCCGAAGTACCGCTGGTCGAAACTTCGACAGCTAATAAGAGCTTCACCATCACTTCTAAACAGGTCACCGATTTGTCGCTAAACGGTCGCGACTTTCAGTCGCTTATGCGGACGCTGCCCGGGGTGGTCTCGAACGACCGCACAGACTTCCGGCTTGCGTTCAACAACACGGACTCATTCAACGTTAACGGCCTGCGTGGTTCGAACAACAATGTGTTCCTCGACGGTGCCATCAACACCGACGTTGGTGCCAACGACGGACAGTTCACCCAGGTGTCGCTCGATGCCGTGGGCGAGTTTAAGGTGCAGACATCGACGTTCAACGCCGAATACGGCCGGACGGGAAGTTGGTTCACGAACATCACGATTCGCTCG
>JANODS010000778.1:0-3854 GCA_031412835.1 Acidobacteriota bacterium
GACCAGAGGAATAATCTATGAACGACTAAGCACAGCGTGCCAACTGAGCCGGCTTCAACAATGCAGATGTTTCAGAAGCGAAAGCTACAAACCGATCCGCGGACGCCGCGTCAGGCACCATAAATCCTGCTCAATGCGGTCACCGAAACCATCCGCCAGCTTCTGGTCTCTCCAAAGACGATTTAGGGACAGAGCGGCTAGACCAACCAAGACCTCGTCTGGCGGCAACGGGCGGGCGCTTTGAACGGGGGCAACCGGGTGGTTCATCGATATTCTCTGGTCGGCAATCATTTTCTCTCTCCCTAACTTCTGACTTCAGCATTCTTCAAGCATGTAACGGGCCAAACGCCCATGAACCCTATCCGCTATGAAATTCGAGGGTGATTAATGAATAGTGTGAGATTCTGATACTGTTAGATTCGACTTTCTTACCAGCGTCACACGGGAGGAACGTTTTGTACGAGATTTGGGTAGCTGAGGATAGCCAATCCGACGTTTTTCTTTTGGAGGAGGCGCTGCGCGAGCACTGCGTTCCCTGTAAACTCTACATAGTCGGCGATGGGGCGAAACTGATCGATCTTTTGGACAAAGCGAGAAAAGAAGTCGGAACGCCTTGTCCAAACTTGGTAATCCTCGACTGGAATCTCCCACTCGGGGATGGTCCACGGACTCTAGAACAGGTAGCGATCCATGCCGCCTGCCTGGAAGTTCCCGTCCTTGTCTTAACCTCTTCCTCCTCGGTTAAGGATCGGGAGGAGGCCCTACGCTGCGGAGCGCGGGAATACTTAAAGAAGCCAAACGACCTCGATGAGTTCCTCGCCATCGGGGGGATCATCCGGCAAATGCTGGGCGAGCCGCCACACTATTCCGCGTCGGCAGGCGGCGGTAGATAGCGGGGCAGGGTGAAATAAAACGTAGAGCCTCCCCCGGCATTTCCTTCCACCCAGATGCGACCGCCGTACCGGGCAACGATCCGCGCACAAATCGCCAAGCCCATACCGCTTCCCGACTTACTCTGGCCGTGGAGCCGCGTGAAAATCCCAAAGATTTTGGCTCGATACTCCTCCGGCACACCCTCGCCATTGTCTTCCACCGCAAATCGCCAGTAGCGGTCCTCAGCCGTCGACCAGATCCGGATCGCCGCCGGAACGGCGTCGCGACGATACTTCAAGGCGTTCCCGATCAGGTTGGTGAAGAGCTGGCGCAAGTGCGTAGCTTCCACCCAGACGGTAGGCATGGGTCCCACCTCAATGCTCGCCTGGGCTTCGTTGATCAGAATGGCGAGGTCGTCCCGTACGTCGGCTAAGACAGCGGTGGTCTCCGCCGCAACCCGTTGGCCCTCCTCCTCGTTCGTGTTGGCGTGGATGTAGCTGCGCAAATCACGGAGCAACAGGGACATCCGTTTGGCGCTTGCGACGATGGTTGAGGCAAAACCGCGCGCCTCCACGCTGAGTTCGTGCCCATATCGGCGCTGGAGAAGCTCGGCGTAGCTTGACATGGCACGCAACGGCTCCTGAAGATCGTGACTGGCCGCGTAGGCAAACTGCTCTAGATCCTGGTTTGCCTGCTGCAACGCCTCCTCCGTCCGCTTATGCTCATCGATGTCGGTGCAGGTGCCAAACCAGCGGCCAATGGTGCCATCAGCCTCCCGGATCGGCACCCCCCGCGCCAGAAACCATCGGAAGTGCCCCGTGGCTGCGTTTCTTAGCCGGAACCTAATTTCGAAGTCGGAGCCGGTGCGAACGGATCGATCCCAAGCCTCGATGACCAATTTCACATCGTCCGAATGGTAGGCCGTAATTGCCCGCCGTCCCAACGAGTCCGCCATTGACAGCCCGGTGTACTCCGTCCAACGCTGGTTGAGAAAATCGGTCTCGCCATTCGCCTTGGCCGTCCACGCCAATTGCGGCATCGAGTTGGTTAAGTCTCGCAGAACCTCTTCCCGCTCCCGTGTCGCGACAAGTTCCCGATCGCTTACCTCCCGCCGGAGCACCTCGTCGTGAATGTCCGCGGTCGTGCCGAACCATCCGGTAATGACCCCCCTGCCGTCCCGATTCGCCCGCGCCCTCCCCAGGTGCCAACGGTACATGCCGTCGGAAGCCCGTCGAATACGATGCTCCAAATAAAGGTCGTGGCCCGTGCTGATCGCCTCGCCCCACACCCGTTTCACCTTATCAAGATCATCCGGATGAATCACCGGAGCCCAACCCTCGCCGGTGCTCTCTTCGGCGGAAGCGCCCGTGTAGTCCGCCCAATACCGATTGAAATAGGTCACGCTCCCATCCGGATCCGCGGTCCAGATCATCATCGGAGTCAGGTCGGCGCGCTTCCGATATTCCTCCTCCCGCGCAGCGAGGTCAGCCGTGCTCTCCCGCAGTTCCGCGTTCAAGCTCTCCAGTTCCTTCGTCCGCTCGGCGACTCGGTTTTCCAACTCAGCCGCTAGCCGCTTCGCTGCTTCCTCTGCCTTCCGCCGCACGCCCACTTCCAATTGAAGTGACTCGTTCACCGCAGCCAACTCTCGTTGGCTGGGAATCAAGGCGGCCTGCGGCACCAGGCGCCAAAGCAGCAACGCCGTGGGAAAAGAAACTAACGCGGTCAACAACTTAAACAGGCCCTCAATCCGGTAGACCGGATGCCAAAGCGTGACAATCGCCAGCACATGGGTTGCGCCGCACGCCAGAATGAACAAGCCGAATAACAAAAACATCCAGTCAAATGCTAAATCCCGGCGGGCTCTCACCAGACGGATGAACGCAAACGGAATCAACAGATACGCGAGTGCCGTAACGGAGTCGGAAACGACGTGCAGCCACAGAATTTCCGGCCGCCAAAAAAAACAGTGCCCGTGGGGCATGAAGTCAGCCGAAAACAAACTACTGAGGAACTCAACCAATTGGCCTCCCATGCGTCCACTTACTCGGCCGCGCAAACGCAATTGTGCCACACTCTCCCCTCCAGGCGCGATGCGGTTTGGCCTCTGAATTGCAGCCGAATCGGCGAACGGAAACCGTCCATGCTTAACTCTTCAATATCATTTCTCGTCGTCGCCCTTATCGGGCTGGCGTTTGGTTTCGGCGGCATCGCAAGCACCGCAGCCGAATTCGCCAAAATCCTCTTCCTAGCCTTGGCGTTTTTCACCGTCAGTTTGCTATCGAGCAGCCGCACACCCGGGTGATCGCTCCATCCTCTCACCAGAAAGCAATACCGGCCGGCTAGTTTCCCCACTCGCCGGGGCGGTCTTCTTTTTCTGTACCGAAACGAGTGAAACATTTCTACGCTCCACCGTATCTTTTTGAGGGTCCGCTGATACAAATTGTTAGAGTGGTGCGAATGAAAATCCTTGTTGTCGACGACGAGCTACAGTACCGGCAATACCTCTCCGGTTTAATGGAAAGCGAAGGACATCAAGTCCAAGTCGCCGAAAACGGGGAAGAGGCGATCCGTTGGTTGGATAGCGGATTTGCGGCGGACGTGATCCTGAGCGACCTGATGATGCCTCGCATGGACGGCTTTGCCCTCCTGCGCCAGCTCAGAAAGGAAGACCGCTTGCCACCGGCCATCCTGTTGACCGCCTTCGGCAGCGTTGAAATGGCGATCGCTACCATCCACGACCTGGGGGGTTACTGGTTCGTGGAGAAGCCGGGCGACCCGGAGACTCTGCGCATGCTCGTCACGCGGGCAGGCCAGCAGAGCACTCTGGCTCGCGAAAATCGCGACCTAAAGCGGGAACTCAGCTACCTCGGCGTCCTCGGCGATATGGTCGGCCAATCCCGTTTGATGCAGGAACTCTTCAGCTTGATCCGCCAAGTCGCGCCCACCGAGACGCCCTTCTCCGGTTTCGTGTTCAAGATCCA
>JANODS010000779.1:0-4184 GCA_031412835.1 Acidobacteriota bacterium
TGCCCTCCGTCCGTCGAATACTCGCGCTCCGCCGAAAACCCAGCCTTCAAAATATGCGCTCCCTTCGTCTTCGTCACGTTGTCCGTTAACATCGTCAGCATCCGTGAACCAGTCAACGGAAACCGCGCGTCAAACAGCAGATTCACCGCCCCCGGAATCCCTCCAAACGTCAGGTTCGGCAGCACGTCCAACGGGTTCAACCCCGGTCGCAATTGACCCAACGTAAACCCGTTCTTCATCCGCTGGCTTTTCACTAACTCCGCTTCCTCAATCCCGTGCCATTCTCCCCGGCCGTTGACCCCAATACTGAACTCATTCACCACCGTCGGTGAAAAAATTCCTTGATACCGCAGCACCACCTGCTTCGGATCCGTCTTGTAAGTCATCAGCGTCTGGTTCCAATTCGCCCCGCCCCCCGCCGGAGCCTGATAACCGGTATTCGTGTCCGTCTGGAATAAGTAACTCGCAAACACCTGATGCTTCGGATGTAAGTTAAAATCAATCTTCATGGTCCCCAGTTTCTGCGGCTGGCTGCTTTCTGAATTGAACAGATAGTTGTACCGCCCCGCCGAAATCCGGTCATCAAAGAAGTTCGGCAGCGGAAAAATCTTCAACAGCGCCAAGCCATTCGCATCCAGCCGATTCGTCGGAATCACATTCCCCGGAAAAGGCGCACGCGATACCGGATCCACCACATTAATCCGCGCCCCATTCTGGTCCACCGACCGCGAAAAATCCCCCCGCCGTTCCAGATCGCTCGGCATCGTCACCGTTCGCCCCGCGTTCGTCGCCTGAATCGGCCAAAACTCCTGCGACCAAAAGAAGAACAATTTGTCTCGGTTACGATTGAACACCCCCGGAATCGTCACCGGTCCCCCGATGTTATAGTTCCATGTATTATACCGGTATCGCTGCTTCGGATTCCCCAAGCGGTTATTGAAAAAGCTATTCGCATTAAACTGCTCATGCCGCTTAAAGTAAGATCCCAGCCCATGAAAGTCCTTCGAGCCGGACTTCGTCACCACCTGCACATTCGCCCCCGAGTAACGCCCATACTCCGCCTGAAAGTTACTCAACAGAATCTTCACTTCCGCCACCGAGTCCTGACTCACTGTCATTAGTAAGTTCCGCGACGATCCCAATTGATTCAACCCCATCCCGTCCACCGCCAAGCTGTTCGAATCCACCCGATTCCCGTTCACATTCCCCGACCAGTTCCGCGCCACCAAATCCGGCTCATTCGGACTCACCACCCCCGGCATCAACGTCAACAGGCTCATCACATTCCGGCCCTTAATTTGAATATTCTCCACCTGGCTCGACGTGATCACCCCCGACCGCTCGCTACTCGCCGTCTGCACCACCGCCCCCTGCGCCACCACGCTCACCGTCTCCGTCACACTGCCCACCGTCAACCCGATATCCCCCACCGGCAACGTCTCCGCCGCCGAAAGCTTCAAATTCGTCCGCTCCGCCACCTTGAAACCATCCGCCTTCACCGAGATCTTATAGTCCCCCGGCGTCACGTTCGTGAACCGAAAGTCCCCCAACGCATCCGACGTCGCCTGCCGCGTCAACGCCGTCGCCGGTTGCGTCAACGTCACCGATGCCCCCACCACGGGCAGCGCCGAAGAGTCCCGCACCGAACCGACGATCGTCCCCGTAATCGTTTGCCCCAAAATCGGCAGCGCCGCGAGTAGGGAGATATAATATCGCATCGCGAAAGACTATCAGACCCTCAAGGCGACAGCAATCCTATACCCTAAAGGGGAATGCTCCCCGTCATCCACGAACTTCACGGCGACCGCCGCCACGACCCCTATTTCGGCTTCCGCGAAAAAACCAATCCCGCCGTCCTCGCCCACCTCGAAGCCGAAAACGCCCGCACCGACGCCGCCCTCGCTTCCACCCTCCCCCTTCAAGAGCAACTCTACTCGGAGATCCTCGGCCGCATCCAGGAAGCCGACTCCTCCGTCCCCGTCCGCCGCGGCGGCTGGGACTACTACGCCCGCACCGAAAAAGGCCTCTCCTACCCCATCTACTGCCGCAGCGGCGAAACCATCCTCGATTCGAACCTCCTCGCCGAAGGCCACGACTACTTCCGCCTCGGCGTCTTCGAAGCCAGCCCCAACCACCAACTCCTCGCCTACTCTACTGACTACATTGGCGACGAAAAATACACCCTCGTATTTCTCGATCTAGCCACCCGCCAACTCCTCCCGGACTCGATCCCCGACACCCACTCCGACCTCGTCTGGGCCAACGACAACCAAACCGTCTTCTACACCAAACTCGACCCCGTCACCCTCCGTCCCCACCAAGTCTGGCGTCACTCCCTCGGCAACTCCATCGACTCGCTCGTCTTCGAAGAACCCGACGAACGCTTCCTCCTCAGCCTCGATAAATCCCGCGACGAACAAATCATCTTCCTCCACATCGACTCCTCAACTAGCTCGGAAGTCTACTTCCTTTCCGCTAATTCACCCTTCGATCAACTCACCATCATCGCCCCCCGCCGCCCCGACGTCGAATACTCCGTCGGCCACCGCGAAGGCAAATTCCTGATTCGCACCAACCTCGCCGCCACCAACTTCCGCCTCGTCCAAGCCCCCGTCGCCGCCCCCGCCGAATGGTCCGAACTCGTCCCGCACCGCCCCGAAATCTACCTCGAAAACTTCGCCGAATTCGCCCAACATCTCGTCCTCTACGAACGCTCGAATGGCCTCCGCCAAATCAACATTGACCAATCCCACCTCATCCCCGTCCCCGAACCCGTCTACCACCTCACCTCCCAACCCAACCCCAACTTCGAAACCCATCTTTTCCGCTACGCCTACACGTCGCTGACAACACCCACCACCGTCTACGACTACGATATGCAGTCGCGCCAACAAACTCGACTGAAGCAAGAACCCGTTCTAGGCGGCTACGACCCCACCCAGTACTCGACCGAACGCCTCTGGGCCACCGCCCCCGACGGCACCCGCCTCCCCATCGCCCTCGTCTACAAAACCGACTTATTCAAAAAGGACGGCCAATCCCCCGTCCTCCTCTACGGCTACGGATCCTACGGCATCAACATCGAAGCCGTCTTCAAAAGCGATCGCCTCAGCCTCCTCGACCGCGGCTTCGCCTACGCCATCGCCACCATCCGTGGCGGCTCCGAAATGGGCCGCCCCTGGTACGACAACGGCAAATTCCTCGAAAAAAAGAACACCTTCACCGACTTCATCGCCGCCGCCGAACACCTCATAGCCCTCAACTACACCGCCCCAGCCCACCTCGCCATCGAAGGCCGTAGCGCCGGCGGCCTCCTGATCGGTGCCGTCCTCAACATGCGTCCCGACCTCTTCGCCGCAGCCCACGCCGGAGTCCCCTTCGTTGACGTGCTGACTACGATGCTCGACGAAACCCTCCCCCTCACCGTCGGCGAATACGAAGAGTGGGGCGACCCCCACGACGAAACTTACTACCATTACATGAAGTCATACTCACCCTATGATAATGTCACTCCTCAAGCCTACCCGCACTTACTGATTACCAGCGGGCTCAACGATCCCCGCGTCCAATATTGGGAGCCGACGAAGTGGGCCGCCCGCCTCCGCGAACTCCGCACGAACGACAACCTACTCCTGCTCAAAACCAACATGGGGGCCGGGCACTTCGGCAAGTCCGGCCGCTACGACGCCCTCCGCGAAACTGCCCTTTACTACGCCTTCTTCCTCCACGCCCTGAACGTGCAGTAAACTCCCACCATGCCTAAACTCCTTGCCGCCCTCCTCTTCGCCCTCATCGCCTACGCCCAAACCCCCGACACCGTCTTCCTCGAAGAACTCACCTGGACCGAAGTCCGCGACGCCCTCAAAGCCGGCCAAACCACCCTCATCATCCCCACCGGAGGCACCGAACAAAACGGCCCCCACATGGTCCTTGGAAAACACAACTTCCGCATCCATTTCACCGCCAATCGCATCGCCCGCCAGCTCGGCAACGCCCTCGTCGCCCCCGTCATGGCCTACGTCCCCGAAGGCGAAATCGCCCCTCCCACCGGTCACATGAAGTTCTCCGGCACTCTCACCATCCCCGACGATGTCTTCCGCAAAGTCCTCGAATACACCGCCCGTAGCGCCAAACTCCACGGCTTCCGAAACATCGTCTTCATCGGCGACAGCGGCCCCAACCAG
>JANODS010000780.1:0-3636 GCA_031412835.1 Acidobacteriota bacterium
GTCGCCATCACCCACCAAGCTCTCGGCACCCGAAAGGGCAAGGCGTCGCTCTACCTGAACGGCGTCCTGATCGGAGCGGCCCCCGCCATCACCGAGCCCTTCGCCTGGGACCCGGCCCAAACCACCCTCCGCCTCGGCGTCAACTACGTCGGCCTCCTCGACGACCTTATGATCTTCAACCGACCCCTGTCCCCCGCCGAGATCAAAGCCCTCGGCCGCTAGTCCAGACGAAGGACCGCCCAGCGCGCCTGGAAAGCCCATCAACCCACGAAGCGGATAGTGTAGATTGGTGTTATGACGGCCAAAGAATCAAAAGCAATCGCGAACTGGGACTTCAATTCGCCGGAGTGCCTTCAGATATTCCGCAAAGAGGCAAAAGAGTTCACCGCCCAGGCATCCAAGTCTCAAGCTACGGCTCGAGAAGTCCTGATCAAAGAAGGCATCATCACCAAATCGGGCAAGCTGACTAAAAACTATAGGTAACTCCGTGCATCGATTAACCTCCAGCTTCGTACTCGGTTACCACGGATGCGATCAGGATGTTGGAGAGCGTCTCCTGGCAGGTGCCGCATTTAATCCGAGCGACAATGACTACGATTGGTTGGGGCCTGGCATCTATTTCTGGGAAGCCAATCCGCAACGTGGGTATGAATTCGCGGAGGAGGTTGCGGCCCGTGGGGGATCAGGGCTTATGAGGCCCTTCGTGATCGGTGCGGTCATTGAGCTCGGCATGTGCCTTGACTTGACGACATCCCTCGCCTTGGATTGGGTGCGCAGCGCGCACCAAAGTCTGGTCGAGGTCAACCAAAATTCTAGTTCGCTGCTGCCGGTCAATAGCGAAGACCAGTTGCGGCGGAAACTTGATTGTGCGGTGATCCGGCGTTTACATACGATTCTGCACGCTAACGGACGACCTTCGGTCGACACCCTCAAAGCGGTATTCACCGAAGGAGCCCCCGTCTACCCCGAATCCGGCTTTCGCGAAAAAACACATATCCAAATCGCGGTCCGTAACCCCGAATGCATCAAGGGCGTATTCCGAGTGGCCCTTAAGTAAGTTCATCCCGCGCCCTATGATTCGTCTCCCCAACCTTCCCTACGCCGCCCGCCGCCTCCGCAACTCCCCCGGATTCACCCTCACCGTCGTCCTATCCCTCGCCATCGGCATCGGAGCCAGCGCCGTCCTCTTCTCCCTCGTCAACGCCGCCATCCTACGCATGATCCCCGTCCGCCAGCCATCCCAACTCGTCTGGTTCGATTCCGGCTCCCACGGCCGAGCCCTCAGCTACCCCTTCTATCAACACATCCAAAACGACGCCCACTTCGATGGCATCCTCGCCGCCTTTCCCACCGTCGTCAACCTCAGCTCCCCAACCACCGCCGAACGCGCCGAAGTCGAACTCGTCTCCGCCAACTACTTCGAAGTGCTCGGCCTAAGCCCATCCCTCGGCCGCCTCCTCACCCCCGCCGATGACCACGCCCCCGTCGCCGTCATCTCGCACGCCTACTGGCAAAACCGCCTCGGTGGATCCCCCTCCGCCGTCGGCCAAACCATCCGCATCAACGGCTCCGCCTGGACCATCGTCGGCGTCGCCCCTCCCGGCTTCGGCGGCCTCGACCGCGCCTACCAACGGGTCCTCTTCGTACCCATCGGCATGAAGCCACAAGTTACTCCCGGCTGGAACGGTCTCGACAAACCCCTCTTCGCCTGGCTCTACATCGCCGGTCGCCTCCAGCCCGGCGTCAACCCCACCGCCCTCGGCGCCGAACTCAACGCCCGCTTCCACGCCTTCCAGGAAACCTTTCTCCCCGCCGACCCCACCCTCAGCGCCGCCGCGCGGCAACTCATTCGCGGCCGCCGCCTCCACCTCGATCCCCTCGGCGCGGCCGTCTTCGAACCGCGCGTAGCCTCCCAGCTCTCCGTCCTCTCCTGGATGGTCGCCCTCCTCCTCGCCCTCACCTGCGCCAACGTCGCCGGCCTCCAACTCTCCCGCAGCCGCGAACGCAGCCGCGAAATCGCCACCCGCCTCGCCATCGGCGGCTCCCGCCGCGCCATCATCCAACAGTTACTTACCGAATCCCTCCTCCTCGCCCTCGCCGGCGGTGCCGTCGCTCTCTTCCTCGCCGCCACCCTCTCCCCGCTGCTCGCCGCCCGCTTCCCCCTCACCGGTGCCGACTCCCAACTCGACGTCCCCCTCGACCTCACCGTCTTAACCTTCACCTTCGCCGTCTCCCTCCTCGCCTGCCTCCTCTCCGGCCTCCTCCCCGCCTGGCAAGCCACCAAAATCGACCTCGTCTCCGCCCTCAAAGGAGCCGCCGCCCTCCCCTCCGCCAACCGCCTCCGCAGCGTCCTCCTCACCGGACAAGTCGCCCTCTCCGTCTGCCTGCTCGGTGCCGCCGCGCTCCTCGCCGGAAACCTGCGCAGCCTCCTGACGCGGGATACCGGCTTCGACCACCAGCGTCTACTCATGGCCGAAGTCGAACCCGCCCTCAGCGGCTACGACGAATCCGCCCGCCTCCGCTTCTACCAAGATCTCCAAAACCGCCTCGACGCCCTCGCCAGCCCCGCCACCTACTCCGCCGCCGTCATGGCCAACGTCTCCCCCCGCTCGCCGTTCCACTGGTCCTCCGGCTTCGACATCGTCGGCCGCGAATCCGAAACCGGGCCCATCCCCCGCGCCGTCGCGGTCGGTCCCGGCTACCTCGAAACCATGCGCATCCCCCTCCGTTCTGGCCGCCTTCTACAGGATCGCGACGACGCCCAACACCCCCGCGTCGCCGTCATCACCGAATCCCTCGCCCGCCGCGCCTTCCCCCACCAGAACCCCCTCGGCCAACGCTTTGTCGCCGACCGCCGTAGCCCCACCCAAACGACCTTTGAAATCGTCGGCGTCGTCGCCGACGTCAACCTCGCCGACCCCCGCAACTGGACCCAGCGCGACTGCGTCTTCCTCCCCTACCGCCAATGGGCCTTCCCGCCCCAGTCCATCGTCCTCCACGCCCGCCTCGCCGAAAACGCCTCCCCCGCCGCCTCCGTCCAGGCCTTCCGCACCGCCCTTCACCAAGTCGACCCCAACCTCGCCCTCTTCGGCATCCGCTCCATCGAACAAGCCACCGGCGCGCTCCTCGTCACCGAGCGCCTCGCCACCCTTCTCACCCTCTTCTTCGCCTCCGCCGCCGCCCTCCTCTGTGCCCTTGGCATCTACGGAGTTGTCTCCCGCGAACTAGCCACGCGCCTCCGGGAGATCGCCATCCGCCTCGCCCTCGGCGGAAAACTCCCCACCATCCTCCTCCACATCGCCAAACGACCCGTCACAGCCGTCCTCGCCGGCCTCTGCGCCGGTGCTGTATTCGGAATCGCCCTCGCCCCCATCCTCAAACCCTTTCTGGGCGACGCCCCGCCCAGCCCCTGCCTCCTCGCCGCGGCGCTCTGCGCGCTCTCTCTAATCGCCGCTGCCGCCGTCGCGCTCCCCGCCCTCAGAGCCCGAAAGCTGCAACCAGCCGCCCTTCTCCGGCAAGACTAACTGGAAACGCAAAAAAAGAAGGGCAAAGCAAGCCCGCGAACTTAGTTCGTGGGCTTGCTTTGCCCCTCTTTTTTGCGTTTCCAGTTACTCTTGCCGGAGCAGGGCGGCTGGC
>JANODS010000781.1:0-1764 GCA_031412835.1 Acidobacteriota bacterium
GCCGTCCAAATCACCTGCCCCCGCACCCCGCTCCGCAAATAGATCATCACCGTCACCACGTAGCAAATCGCAATCCGCTGCAAAACCCCCAGAATTCGCGCCGTCGAAAAATCGAAAAACGGATACAGATAAACGAGCAAGCCCAACCCGAACAGCACCGCCCCCCGCCGCAACGTCCGGCTCATCGTCGGCGGTCGCCCCAGCGTAATCGCCACCCCGACAATCCACACAAACGAAGGGAACACGACGTCCGTCAGCGTCCAACCATGCCACTCCGCATGGCGCAGCGGAGGGTAGACATGCTCCCCCGTACCCGGCGTATTGACGAGCACCATAAGCGCCATGATCATTCCGCGAAAAACGTCGAGAGCGACAAGCCGATGTTGCAAGCTCCCATTGTAGAATCCGAAGTGTAGAATCGGAAGCATTGCCGAGTCTCTACTCCCTGAAGCCTAAGTTCCAACAGTTGCTCCGGCCCCTCGCCGCCGCCCTGTTCCGCTTCGGCGTCTCCGCCAACCAAGTCACCGTCTTCGCCGCCCTCGCCTCCTGCGCCGTCGGGGCCACGGTCCTCTCCACCGGCTGGTACCTCCTCCTCCCCGGCTTCCTCTTCTTCCGCATGGCCCTCAACGCCATCGACGGTTTGCTCGCCCGCGAATTCAGCCAACCCACCCGCCTCGGTGCCTATCTCAACGAACTCGGCGACCTCCTCGCCGACGCCGCCCTCACCGCCCCCTTCGTCTTCCTCCATCCCTGGGCCATGGGCACCGCCATCGTTCTCGCCGGCGTTTCCGAAATGGCGGGCGTCCTTTCCCCAGCGCAACGCCGCAACGACGGCCCCCTCGGTAAGAGCGATCGAGCCCTCCTCTACGGAGCCTTCGCCCTCTGGCTCGGACTCGGCGGCAGCATTCCCGCCTGGGTCCCATGGATAATAGTGGTTCTGCTCTCTATCACGATCTTTAATCGCGTCCGTAACGGACTCGCCGCATGAACCCGAGAATCGCTCAAGAACTATGGTTCGACACGTCCGACGACGTTCGACTCTTCTATCGCTACTGGCCCGGAGCCAAGCCCCAAGGCCTCCTCCTGCTCCACCGCGGCCACGAACACTCCGGCCGCCTCCAACACATCGTCGACGAAATCAACCTCCCCGACCACGCCATGTTCGCCTGGGACGCCCGCGGCCACGGCCTCTCCCCCGGCCCGCGCGGCGATAGCCCCAGCCTCGCCCGCTCCATCCGCGACCTCGACGATTTTGCCCGCCACATCGTCGCGACTCACGACATCGCCATCGAGGATCTCGCCCTCCTCGCCCAAAGCGTCGGTAGCGTCCTCGCCACCGGCTGGGTCCACGATTACGCCCCCAAAATCCGCGGCATGGTCCTCGCCGCGCCTGCCTTCTCCGTCAATCTCTACGTCCCCTTCGCCCGCCTCGGCCTCGGCCTCCTGTACTCGGTTGTCGGCAATTTCTTCGTCCAGTCCTACGTCAAAGCCAAGCTGCTCACGCACGACCCCGCCCGCATCGCCTCCTACGAAACCGACCCCCTCATCACCCGCGCCATCTCCGTCCGCGTCCTCCTCGGCCTCTACGAAACCGCCGACCGCATCATCTCCGACGCCGGTGCCATCCAAGTCCCCACCCAGGTCCTCGTCTCCGGCAAGGACTGGGTCGTCCGCACCGGGCCGCAACAAAAGTTCTTCTCCAATCTCGGCTCAAAAACCAAAGAAATTCATACCTTTCCCGACTTCTTTCACGACACCCTCGGC
>JANODS010000782.1:0-1147 GCA_031412835.1 Acidobacteriota bacterium
CCTTGGTACGCCGCGGGCAAAAAGCCAGCTCCGTAAGCCCCGGCGCCGGACTTCATTGCGCCGTCACTCATCACGACAAACGAGGGCAGGTTCTTGTTCTCGGAGCCCAGACCGTATACCGCCCATGCCCCCAACGAAGGACGCCCGGGGAACTGATTGCCGCTCGTCCGCAGGTTGATCGCCGGCGCGTGATCGAAGGCGTCGCCGTGGCACGACCGGATGACGGCCAACTTATCGGCGTGCTTTTGCAGATGCGGATAAAGGTTCGAAATCTCCAGGCCCGACTTGCCGCTCCGCGTAAAGTTCCACGGGGAAGCAAGCATTCGCGCCTTGCGGAAATCGATGCGGCTGGTGACCAAGCCTTCGCCGAAGGAGCCGGGCAGCGGTTGGCCGTTGAACTTGGCGAGCGCCGGTTTGGGGTCGAAGGTGTCGACGTGGCTCACCCCGCCGTGCATGAAAAGATAGATGATCCGCTTGGCCTTTGTGGCGGCCAGCAGCTTTTCCTGCATCATGCCGGAAAGCGCCAGCAGGCCGAAGCCTTGACCGGCGCGGGATAGGAAATTTCGGCGGGAGGGGTACATGGGGCTCCTAGTCGATGTAAAGAAATTCGTTCGTGTTGAACAGGCCGCGAGCTAGTTCCGCGGCGGCGCGTTCCAGGCTTCCGAGCAGGTTGGTTTGCGTGGTCAGAAACTCGCGGGCCATCGTCTGCTCGTTGGCGTCCGGCTTCCGGGCAAGGGCAGCGAGAAAGATATTTTCGGCGATGGTCGCTTCGTCGCCCTTCATCGCGGCGGCTGCCAGGGCAGTCGCTTGGCGTTGCGTAAAGTCGCTGTTGAGTAACGAAAGTGATTGGGTCGGCGTGGTCGAAGACTCGCGGCGCGAACAGCTCAGGACGCCTTCGGGCCGATCAAAAACTTCAAACAGCGGCATGCGGAAATTGCGGCGGGATATGACGTAGATGCTGCGGCGGGTGTGCTCGGTGGGGTCTGAGGTGACCACCCAGGCGTTCGCCAACGGTTGGCTCATGCCGTACAGCTCCTCGGGCGCCAGCGCCGGAACCACCGGCTTCCCGAACATCTTCGGGTTCAACGTCCCCGCGGTCAGCAGCACCGCGTCGCGGACCTCCTCCGCTTCCAGACGCCGGCGAGTG
>JANODS010000783.1:0-1858 GCA_031412835.1 Acidobacteriota bacterium
GTCGCCTGGCAAGCCGCCACCACCATCGACTCCACCGGCCACCGCTCCGTCCTCCTCAACGCCCGTTTCCGCCGCTTCGGCGTCGGTGCGGAATACGATCTCTACGCCCCCCACTGCGACCAAGGCGACATGCTCCTCCTCGTCGGCAGCCGCGTCGCCCCCACTGGCTACGCCTGGGTCTTCCCCTGGGGCAACCATCGCGTCCGCATCGGCGTCGGCCTCCACCACGGAGCCCCCGGCGACTCCCCCGACCATCCCCTTCCCTACCTCGACCACCTTCTCTCGGAAGCCGCCCACTACGGCGTCAACCTCCGCGGCGCGCAACCCATCGAATACCACCACGGCCTCATCCCCGCCGAAGGCGTCGCCCCCCAACTATCCCGCCCCGGCCTCCTCGCCGTCGGCGATGCCGGGGGCCAGGCTTCCGCCCTCGTCGGCGAAGGAATACGCTGGGCCATCCAAGCCGGGCGCTTGGCCGGCGACCTCGCCACCACCCCCGATGAAGTCGACTACCCCGCCCAATGGCTCGCGACGCAAGGCCGCCATCTCGCCCTCGCCCACGACATCAACCGCCGCATGACCACCTGGGACGATGCCAAATGGGACCGCCGCATCGCCATGCTCCAAAGCCTCCCCACCGCCCACTTCAATACCCTCTTAAAAACCGACTTCTCCCCCGCGGCTCTCCTTCATCTCGCCTGGAAGAACCCGTCCCTCTGGGCCACCGGCTTCCGCGAACTATCCGCCCGATTAAGCCTAAAAGCGTAAGGGGCTCGAAACCCCCTACGCCCCTTTTCTACGACCCCTAGAACCGAATCCGCATCGACAGAATTACCCGCCGAGCCTGCACCTGCGCCCCGCCAATCGTTCCGAAGCTCGCGTTGTTCTGCGCCCCGGTGGCGAAGTTGTACGTCAACGTCGTGTTCGGATTGTTCGGATTAAAGTGGTTCAGCGTGTTAAAGGTTTCCGCCCGAACTTCCAGCGTCCGCGTCTCCACCTTCCCTAACTGAAACAGCTTCGCCATCGACAGGTCCAGGTTAAACAACCCCGGCCCATAACGGAGCGCCGGAGGGGTATTCCCAATGCCCAGCGAGTTGATCCCCGGCAGCACGAAGTTTGCTTGGTTAAACGGCACCTGCAACTTCGGATCCTCGGTCTTCGATGGGAACTGGCCCGCCGGCATATACCAGTCGTTGCCCATCTGGCACCGGAACGGAATGCCGCCGGTCGGCGTGCCCGTCCAGTAGCCAGCCGGCTGGTTGATCGCGCCACAACCCACCGTGTACGGCGAGCCCGAGAAGATCGCCCCGTTTCCGTTCACCTTCCATCCGTCGAAAGCGGCCTTCGTGAACCAGTTGCTCCACAAATTGCTACCCTTCGGCAGCTCATAACCAGCGTTGAAGTTCACCGCATGAGGCCGGTTCACCACGTTCTTCATCAGGTTGTTGTCCACCCATTGCGTCCCCTGGCCAATCTCATAGACGGTCGTCCGAGACCACGTATAGTTCGCATTCCATTGCAACTTCCCGAACCGACGATTCAGTTGCACCTGCAAGGCGTGGTAGTTATTCGTGCCGTTGTAAGTCCAAAGCGGCACCGCGCCAAATCCGTTCAGCCCTACCATCGATCGGATCAGGTTCGTCGAATAAAACCCCGCCGCCGTAGTCGGATCCCGGAAGCGTTGCACCGCTCCGCCCTGCGGCGTCCAGGTCGTCAACGGCCGCACCGCGTTGATGTCGTAGTTTTGACCGTAGCCAAACCGCAGTGAATTACCCACGTACGAAGCGTCCACGATCATGCCCTTGCCGATATCATGCTGCAAGCCGAAGCTCCAGTTATAGGTCGTCTGCACCTTCTG
>JANODS010000784.1:0-1210 GCA_031412835.1 Acidobacteriota bacterium
GCTACGTCGTCTATGGACCGCTGGCCGTCGGCGCGACCACCTTCATGTACGAAGGCGCACCGGACACCCCGGCCTTTGACCGTTGGTGGCGACTGATCGACAAGTACAAGATTTCGGTTCTCTACACTTCGCCCACCGCGATCCGCGCCTTGATCCGCCAAGGCGACCATTGGCCTGAACGGCACGATCTAACGTCGCTGCGTTTGCTCGGCTCCGTCGGCGAACCCATCAACCCTGCCGCTTGGGACTGGTACCACCGCATCATCGGCGGCGGCCGCTGCCCCATTGTCGATACCTGGTGGCAAACCGAAACCGGCGCGATGTTGATCTCGCCGATGCCCGGCGCGACGCCCTTGAAGCCGGGTTCGGGCACGCTGCCGATGCCGGGAATCGTGGCCGAAATTGTGGATAACCACGGCAAACCCCTCGAGGATGGCCGCGAAGGGTTTCTGATTTTGAAGAAGCCGTGGCCCAGCATGTTGCGGACGATCTGGGGCGATCCCGAACGATATCAGGATCAATACTGGTCGCGCTTCCCCGGCTACTACTTCACCGGCGACGCCGCGCGCAGGGATAAGGACGGCTACTTCTGGGTGCTCGGTCGTGTCGACGACGTGATGAACGTCAGCGGGCACCGGCTCAGCACGATGGAGATCGAGTCGGCGCTCGTGAAGCATCCGGCCGTCGCGGAAGCGGCCGTCGTCGGCAAGCCGCATGAGATTACGGGGCAGGCGATCTGCTGCTTCGTGACTCTGAAGAAGAGTGCGACCGACGTCGACACCCTTGGCAAAGAGCTTCGCCAATGGGTCGCCCACGAGATCGGTGCGTTCGCGCGGCCCGAAGAAATTCGGTTTACCGATTCGCTGCCGAAGACGCGGAGTGGCAAAATCATGCGGCGTTTATTGCGCGAAATTGTGACTTCGAATACGGTGGCGGGCGACGTGACGACGCTCGAAGACATGAACGTGCTGACGTCGCTGGCGGCGCAGCACGACGAGGATTAGTTTTTTGAATCGAGCCGAGAAGTAATTTTGTTGGCGGCCCGGCGGGATGCATGACATGCTTAGCTCATGTCTCTCGCCGCCGCCAACCAAACCCGAGGAGAAGTCTCCCTCGCGGTGATGTTGCGGATGACGCGGATGGATGTTTGTTGCGGTCCCCCTTCTTTTCTCCCCTAGCGGTTCCTGCCCCCCTCTCCAATTCCAACTCA
>JANODS010000785.1:0-2861 GCA_031412835.1 Acidobacteriota bacterium
AGGGACGGATCGACCTCGTCAGCCAGATCCACGGCGTCAAATCCTTCAACACGCTCCGCGCCAACGCGGTCGGTATCGACATCGGTGGCCGAACCATTCTGGTCGCCTCGCTCGCTGATATCATCTGGAGTAAGAAGGAAGCGAATCGCCCCCAGGATGTCGCGGTGCTCCATGTCCTCCAACGAAGTTTCGAAAGGCAAAAAGCCAAGCAAGCCAACCGAACGGGAACTGGCCCTCGAAGCGATGCGTCAAGCGAGTGAGCAAGAATTAACGGATATGATTGATCGCCAATTAGCGCTCCCCATGAACGAACGCACCCACTTCCTCCGCATCCGCCTCCCCAACGGCGACTCCTGCCTCTAGCCCTACTTCGACGCCAACACAATCGAATTCCCCTCGGAATCTTTCATAATCACCGAGGTAGCCCAAGGCTGCTTCACCGGCGGCCCGGTGAACTCGACTCCCCTCTTCCCCAACTCCGCATACGCCTTCTTCACGCTATCCACCTCCCACGACGGGTTCACAAACGTCCCAATCCGATCCGCCTGTCCGCTCGGCGTAAACAGCGAAATCCCCGTCTCCGCGCCCGGTATCGAAAGCTCGATCCACCGCTGCGTCGGGCCAAACGCCTGGTCGGTCAGAATCCGAAACCCCAGCTTCTCCGCATAGAACCCTAGCGCGCGATCCTGGTCTGCCACCGGAATCCCAATGAACTTGATGCGTCGAATTATACCCGTAGAATGACAATCATGCGCCCTGAAAGCAAGACCGTCGTCTACGATTTCCGGTACCCGTTGCTGTAGTATTCATTACTATAGTGATGCCTCTCGAACCCTATCTCCACCAAACCCTGATGCGTGACCTTGTCGCCCGTAGCCGCTCATCCGCCGCCTTCCTCGTCTACCTTCAGCTCTAGTGCCTGTCCCGCGGCAGCGACCGCCCCTCGGTCGCCAACAGAGACCGAGCCCTTGCCGAGTTGATCGGCCACCTCGTCGACCGCAAGTTACTCCGCAGCCACAAAGCCCGGCCCACCTCCGTCCCGCTCTACACCGTCCTCAACCCCTGGCTCCGCCGCACCAATTCGCCTAACTGCTAACGAACACAACGTACCGAAAACGCCCGCTCTGGCTCCCCGCCGCTTTGCCGATGCAGCGCCAACCCGCCCCGCCCAAAGTTGTAATAAGTTCGTCCCCCCTCACTCGCCGATGCCGTCCAATAAAATCCATGCGCGTCCCCTCGCGCATACTCGCCTTTTTCGTCCCTCCCCCCGCCCAACACCGCCCCGAACCCCGACCGTCCTCCCACCATCAGCGCCTCATACGCCGCCTTCCCCTTGTCTTCGGCATCCGCGCTCACCCCGCCGTACGCCTTCGCCAACTGCCGCCACTCCTCATCCGTCGGCAATCGCCATCCCCCACCCAACGATTCACATCCCCGCCGCGCCGCCTCCCAAGCGTACAACCGGCCATAAGCCAAGCAACTCTTCGCTGCATCGCCATAGCAGTAGGACGACGCGACCGTCATATTCAAATTCCCCGTCGTCCATTCCCTGCCGTCCGCCATCCTTCCGGATGTGGCCCCGAATGCCACGCTCATCACCGCCACCAACCGACAAAGTCGAAACCACATAGTCCAGATTCTAACTCACCGTGCAGCGGCACCTCCCCATCGCTCTTCGGGCACCTTGTGCGATCGTAAAACCAGGTGAACGATACTCCAAGCGCCTTCTTTTTCCTCGCCGTTGGCCCGCTCATCGACGACGAACTATCACTCCGACTCGCCAAAACCAGTTCCCCCGACCCCGCAAACCAACGCGTTGCCACCTATCATTTCGAACTGCGCATCGCCGCCACCACCGTCGGCACCATCCGCTTCCGCGCTGAAAACCACTTCGACGTCGAAACCTACGCCGGCAACATCGGCTACAACGTCCACCCCGCCTTCCGCGGCAACCACCTTGCCGAACGAGCCTGCCGCCTGCTCCTCCCCCTCGCCCGCGCCCACGGCTTCACTCACCTCTGGATCACCTGCGACCCAGACAATCTGGCTTCCCGCCGAACCTGCGAGCGCCTCGGAGCCGAACTCATCGACATCGTCGCCGCACCAGAAAACGGCGCACCATTCAAATGCCGATACCGCCTTCTGCTTTAAGCCGCCGCCGGCTCCCCCACCTGCTGCCGCCACATCGCGTAGTAAAGCCCCTTCCGCCCCAGCAACTCCTCATGCGACCCCTGCTCCACGATCCGCCCCCGTTCCAGCACGTAAATCCGGTCCGCATGCATCACCGTCGACAATCGATGCGCAATCAGAATCGAAATCGCCTCCCGCCGCTCCGCCACCTCCCGAATCGTCGCGCTCACCTCTTCTTCGGTAATCGAATCCAGTGACGACGTCGCCTCGTCAAACACCATCAAATCCGGCTGCCGCAGCAAGCTCCGCGCAATCGACAACCGCTGCTTCTCCCCGCCCGAAACTTTCACCCCGCCCTCCCCAATCCGCGTCCCCAACCCCTTATCCGCCCGCTCCAGCAGCGTCAGCGCCGAAGCCTGCTCCAGCACTTGCAAGCACTCCGCGTCAGTCGCCTCCGGCCGCACAAACCGCAGATTCTCCGCAATCGTGCCCGAAAACAGTTGCGTATCCTGCGTCACAAAACCAATCCGCTCCCGAAAAGTCTCCAAATCAATCTCCGTATTCGGAATCCCGTTCAGTAACACCCGCCCCTCGCGAGGATGATACAGCCCGACCAGTAACTTAACCAAAGTCGACTTCCCCGCTCCTGACGGTCCGACAAAGGCCACCGTCTCCCCCCGCCTCACCGTGAACGCGATGTTACAAAGCGCCGCCTTTGTCGCGCTCTGGTG
>JANODS010000786.1:0-2541 GCA_031412835.1 Acidobacteriota bacterium
CGGAGAGCAAGTACAGCTCTTTGACAGGGTACGCGGAGGACGCGGTGGAGATTTGTGAGGAACTCGGGGTGAGGGATTGCGTTTTTGTCGGGCATTCGGTGAGCGCGATGATTGGGGCGGAGGCGGCAGTGCTTGCTCCAGAGCGGATCGGCGAGCTAGTGATGGTGGGCCCTTCGCCCTGTTATCTGAATGACGGTGACTATCGGGGCGGGTTTGAGCGAGCAGATCTGGAGGAGTTACTAGAAACGTTAGAGGCCAACTATTTGGGTTGGGCGCGAACGATGGCACCGGTGATCATGGGACGGACAGATCGTCCGGAGTTTGGGGAGGAGTTGGGCGAGAGCTTCTGCCGGATGGATCCGGTCATTGCGGCGCAGTTTGCGCGGGTTTCGTTTTTCAGCGATAGCCGCGGGATCCTGCCGAGGGTGAAGGCGCGGACATTGGTGGTGCAGTGCACGGACGATGCGATAGCGCCTACAGGCGTAGGGGAATACACAGCCGCCAATTTGCCTAACAGCGAACTCGTCTATTTGAAAGCGAGGGGCCACTGCCCGAATTTGAGTGCACCGGAAGAGACGATCGCTGTAATTTCGGCGTTTCTTGAGAAGGGCGAAGGTGAGACCGGAGGCGACTGAGGAGCTTGACCTATTTTCGTTGGCACCCTGCGGGCTGGTGGTGACGACGAAGGAGGGTGAGATCCTGCGAGCGAACCCCGCGTTTGGCCGGTGGGTAGGAGCGCGAGGCGCGGTGGGGCAAACTTTACAAGGGACCTTTGCGATAGGCTCGAGGATTTTCTATGAGACGCACGTTGCGCCCTTGGTTCGGCTGCAAGGGCAGGTGGAAGAGGCGGCGGTGGATCTATTGCGGGCGGAAGGTGGAAAGCTACCGACGTTGCTGAATATCCGGATCGAAGGTGACCAGCAGATCGTGGTTGTTTTTCCGGCTACCGAGCGGCGGCGGTATGAGGCGGAGTTGCTTTCAGCGGAGCGCCAGGCGCGGCAGTCCGCGTTAGAATTGAGCCGGGCCCGGATGGCGGCGGAGGCGGCGAACGCGGCCAAGAGCTTGTTCCTGGCGAATATGTGCCATGAGCTGCGGACGCCGATGAATGGGGTTTTGGGGTTCGCCGCTCTCCTGCGGGACACCCAATTGACCGAGCGGCAGCGCGAATACATGGAGACGATTCAGGATTCGGGTGAAGCGCTGCTGCGGATCATAAACGACTTGCTGGACTTGGCAAAGGCGGCGTCGGGGAAGTTAGAAATGGAATCGTTGCCGTTCGATTTGCTGCGGGTGGTCGGAGGGGTTTGCGAACTGTTGGTACCGCGGATTGCCGAGAGGAAAGTTGCGTTGGTATTGGATTGGGATCCGGAGGTGGTCGCGGAGCAGGTGGGAGACGCGGGCCGAGTGCGTCAGGTGCTGTTGAATTTAGTGGGGAACGCGGTGAAGTTCACGGAGACAGGGACGGTGACCGTGAGAGTGCGTCACGACGGCGAGCATAAGCTGCGCATAGCGGTGGCCGACACCGGACCGGGAATTGCGACCGAACATGTCGAGAGGGTGTTTGAGAAGTTCGATCAGGGCGATTTATTGCTGGCGCGGCGGCACGGGGGCACGGGATTGGGGCTGGCGATTGCGCGGGACCTAGTTCGGGCGATGGGCGGGGAGATCGGACTGACGAGCGTGGTGGGGGCGGGATCAACGTTTTGGTTTGTGCTGCCGCGCCGGGACGCGGCGGTAGGCAAACGAGCGGAGAACCAAGGTCGTGGACGTAAAGTGTTGCTGTTGGATGAGGTGGCGGAGAGCCGCGCGGCGGCGCAAAAGTGGTTGGAATATTGGGGATGGACGGTGGTGAGCGAGGGGGAGGCGGTGGTGGTGATGGCGATGGAGGCGATACCCGACCGCCCCGAGCTGCCTTGGGTTCGATTGCGGCGACCGTGGTCGAGGCCGGAGCATTTTCGAGAACAGCTATCGAAGGCGGTGGATGGAATCGAGATGGCGGTGGCGGTCTTGTCTCCCAAAGCGCAGCCCGCGTTGCCGACGTGCCGGGTGCTGGTGGTCGAAGATAATCTGGTTAACCAGCGATTGGCGAAGGTGTTACTCGAAAAGTTGGGATGTCTGGTTGACGTGGCGGGAGATGGCCAGGTAGCACTGGAGTTGGCGACCAGGACGGCGTATCGGATTATCTTCATGGACTGTTTGATGCCGGGAATGGACGGGTGGGAGGCGACTCGACAGATTCGGTTAGCCGGATTGGCGGTGCCCATTGTGGCGTTGACGGCGAATACGTTAGAAGGAGATCGGGAGCGTTGCTTTGAGGCTGGGATGAACGACTTCGTGTCGAAGCCGATTCGAGTGAGGGAGTTGGCGGAGACGCTCCGTCGTTGGGTTGGGGAGTAGCCTACCGTTGGAGGAGGATGGCGGCGAGGGTTTCGATGCCGTCCCAGAGGTTGCCGAGGCGGAGGTTTTCGTCGTCGGTGTGTTGGTTGTCGTCGTAGTTGGCCAGGGCGACGCCGATGACGGGGAGTCGCAGGGCGCTGATGA
>JANODS010000787.1:0-1379 GCA_031412835.1 Acidobacteriota bacterium
GGTTGTCGGCGGTGTTGATCTCGGTCAAAGCGAGTTGGAGGACGGCGACGCCTTTCACGCGGCCGGCGCGTTCGGCGTCGACGATCTTGCCGCTAACCCGAGCGCCGCGTTCGGCGATTACCATGCCGTCGACGACGACGGCTTCGGCGAGAGAACCGGTGAACGTATCGCCGACGTGGTTCTTCTCGCTATGAAGAGTTTCTCCGAGGCGGATGGCGATGACGGCACCTTCTCGGATCGTAACCTGCATCGGGGCCGGAGCCGGGGGCGGGGCTTGGGCGGCGACCGGGGCGGGAGCCGGCCTCTCGCGGGGTGCCTCAGGCACCGGCGAGTTCATGACAGGTACGGGAACGGGCACCGGCACGGGTGCGCCGGGGGTAGCCGCGACCGCTTCGGAGCGCCTAACGGCACCGACCGGTCGGAACTTGCTCTCGCGGACCGGCACCGGAGCGGCGACAATACGCGGCGGCGCTCCGATCGTTTCGGCCTCAATGGGGGCGTTGGCCGTGGCGGTCATTTGCGGGGTGTCTTTCTTCGCGCAGGAGGCGAGGGCGGCAATCAGCAGCAACGACGTTCCGAGAATGTGCTTTTTCATGATGAGATCCTATTTCGTTCGTACAATGAGAGTATGCAGGTTGCAGACTTCCCGCAAGGGTACTTCATGGGGCCGATTCCGATTCAACCAGCCACCATTCTGGCACCAATGGCGGGCATTACCGATACTGTGTTCCGCCGACTCATTCGGAATCAGGGCCACTGTGGCTTAATTATGACCGAATTTACGAGTTCGCACGGTGTCATAGGCTCAGATGGCGGCAGACGGAAGAAAAGTTTCAACTACTTGACGTTTGAACCCGAAGAGCACCCGATCAGCTCGCAACTCTTCGGCTCCGATCCGCAAGTGATGGCAGACGCCGCGCGAATTTGCGAGGATCTCGGGTTCGACGCCGTCGACATTAACTTCGGCTGCCCGGTAAAGAAAGTGACCAAGTGCAACGGCGGTTCCGGCTGCCTGCGAGATCTGGACTTGGTTCGGTCGATCCTCGAAAGGGTGAAATCCGCGCTGACGATTCCCTTGACGATGAAGTTCCGAGCCGGATGGAACGACAAGGAACTCGTGCACGTGAAGATGGCGCGAATGGCCGAGGACATCGGGGTGGCGGCGATCGCGCTGCATCCGCGGACCCGGGAACAAGGCTATTCGGGCTTATCCGATTGGAGCCGGATCGCGGAAATTAAGGCAGCGGTGAAGATTCCGGTGATCGGCAACGGCGACATTCTGACGCCGGAAGACGCCGTTCGCATGGTCCGCCAGACCGGCTGCGACGCCGTGATGATTGGCCGTGCTGCTTCGTCTAACCCCTGGATTTTCAAACAGA
>JANODS010000788.1:0-12115 GCA_031412835.1 Acidobacteriota bacterium
GGTAAAACAACCAGCGGAGGGCGCCTTAATATCGAAGCCGCCGTGCAATTGCTCGCACCGTCCGCGGGAGCCCAAAAGTTGGCCATCTCAAAAAACGGCTCAGTGATTACGCTACGCTTGGAGACTTTTCACCATGCCAGAAGAATTGACAGACGAACAGAAAAAGGCCCGTCGCGCCGAAATCAATCGCGAAAATGCGAAAAAAAGCACCGGACCAAAATCAGAAATCGGGAAAATGAACACCCGACTCAACGGGCTCAAGCACGGTGCCCGTTCCTGCATCATCGATATGTCCGGGCACGAAAGTTTGGTCCTGCTCCCCACGGAGGGCCCTACCGCTTACAGAAAGGCGCTCGCTAACTTCGCCGACAAATTACAACCACGCGATGAGGTCGAAGTCAGCATCGTCCAACGCATCAATGACCTCCAATGGCGCTTAATGCGACTCACGAAAAACGAGCGCGTCTTTAATGGAGATTGCCTCGCGCAAGCCGCCCAGTTGGCCCACCCCGGTGCGACCGACGACCAAATCTGTAACCTCGACGGCTTGAATGCTTTCCGGATCGCAGCAGAATTGAAGCTACCCAAAGAGTTCCGCCGGGAAGAATCAGCCCTCGTCCGGCTCATGAGTGCCAGCTATCGAGAGCTCGCCATGATCAGAAAACTGGATCCGCTACCAAAAACACCGCTCACAAGGAACTCGCAGATCCTCGGGCCGTCCCAAGCCGCCACCCAATTCGACAATCCGCCGGCCGAAGAAATCATAAAGATAGAACCTGTTGAAAAGAAGAAGGAAAGTACCCCTGCAGCCGACGACCAAAGCCAAGTTTTGACCGGCTTTCCTACCCCGCAAAATGTAGTCCCGTCGCCGTTTCGCGCCGAAATCAAGCCGGTTCTGGTCCAACACGCCGCCGGATGATAGATTCTTAATCTTCGACCCATGGCCCACGGCGAATCGCCCGATCAAACATTTCGATTGGACGCCCGACTCGCCCAATGAAACACTACTTATAGCCCTCCTCGCTGAGGCTTATAGTCGGCCCTGTCCTCCGGCTTCCCCACCGATCTTTTTGGGAGGATACTGTGTTACTGGCTGCTGTAAGCCGCCCCGCCGGAAGTGTATCTCTGGTCGGTGCTGGCCCCGGGGATCCCGACTTACTCACGGTTCGCGCCCTTCGCCGCCTCGCCGCGGCCGACGTCGTCCTCTACGACCGGCTCGTCAGCGCCGAAGTCCTCGCCCTCGCCAACCCCGCCGCCGAGTTCGTCTACGCCGGCAAAGGTCCCGGGCAGCAGGAACCCGTCCAGTCCGAGATCTTCCGCCTTCTCGTCGAATTCGCCCGCGCCGGCAAACGCGTCGTCCGTCTCAAATCCGGCGACCCCCTCGTCTTCGGCCGCGGTGCCGAAGAAGCCGAGTTCCTCCTCGCCCAAGGCATCCCGTGCGAAATCGTCCCTGGCATCAGCTCCGCCATTGCCGTCCCCGGCCACGCCGGCATCCCCGTCACTTACCGCCACCTCGCCAGCTCCTTCACCGTCGTCACCGGCCACGCGCGTAAAGAAGGCCGCATCCGCTGGGCTGACCACGTCCACAGCGATACCCTCGTCATCCTCATGGGCGTCGAAACCCGCGCCGCCATCGCCACCGAACTCATCGCCGCCGGTCGCAATCCCCATCAACCCGTGGCCTTCATCGAAAACGGCTGCACCCCCCGCGAGCACGTCATCGAAACCACCCTCGCCGAAGTCGCCGCCGGCCTCGTCGAAGTCACCGCCCCCGCCATCTTCATCGCCGGCGAAGTCGTCCGCCTCAGACACAAGGAGGTCGCCACCCATGTCGCTGCCTCTGCTTGAACGGGCGATCACTGAAGCCGATCCCCGCTTCGTCCTCTCAACCGCCACGCTACCCCCGCCTCCCGGCCCCGGCGAGCAGTACCGCTTCCACTTCGATATGACCAAGTGCATCGGCTGCAAGTGCTGCGAGGTCGCCTGCAACGAGCAACACGGCAACCCCGCCGATATCCACTGGCGCCGCGTCGGCGAAATCGAAGCCGGCGAATACCCGTTCACGCAGCGCCTCCATCTCTCGATGGGCTGCAACCATTGCGTCGACGCCGCCTGCCTCACCGGATGCCCCGTCGATGCCTACAATAAGGACGCTCTCACCGGCCTCGTGCTCCACAGTGCCGACGCCTGCATCGGCTGCCAATACTGCACCTGGAACTGCCCCTACGGCGTCCCCCAGTTCAACCAGGAACGCGGCGTCGTCGGCAAGTGCGACATGTGCCACGGCCGCCTCGCCCAAGGCGACGAACCCGCCTGCGCCAACGCCTGCCCGGAACAGGCCATCGCCATTGAGGTCGTCAACATCGAGCAGTGGAAGCTCGAATACCAGGCCCTCGCTAATGCCCCCGGCATGCCCCCCGCCGACCAAACCATTTCCACCACCCGCATCACTCTTCCCGCCAATCTCCCCGCTAACGCCCAGAAAGGCGACTTCCACAGAGTCCGGCCGGAACATCCCCACTGGCCCTTGGTCTTCATGCTCGTCCTCACCCAGCTCAGCGTCGGGACCTTCTGCCGCCTCCTCCTCGATCCTGGCCAAGCCGGTGCCATCGCCGCCCTCCTCATCGGCCACTTGGCCCTCGCCGCGTCTACCGCCCACCTCGGCCGTCCCATCCATGCCTACCGCGCCCTCAAAATGTGGCGGCGCTCCTGGCTCTCCCGCGAGGTCCTCGCCTTCTCCGTCTTCGCCGGTGCCGCCACGCTCTATACCGCTACCCAGTCCTTCGCCATCGGTGCCGCCACCGTCGCCGCCGGGCTCATCGGCATCGCCTGCTCCGCCGCTCTCTACCTCGTCCCCGCCCGCCCAGCCTGGAACTCCTGGACTACCGTCGCCGAGTTCTACCTCACCGCCGCCCTCCTCGCCGGCGCCCCCAAACTCGTCCCCATCGCCGCCGCCGCACAACTCTTCGTCCTCGCCGTCAAGTACCTCCGCTTCCACCAGAGCGAGGAGTTCGAACTCCGCCAAAGCGCCCGCCTGCTCGGCAATGACCTCAAGGAACTCGTCTGGCTCCGCATCGTCCTCCTCGTCGGCGGGGCCCTGTTCTCCTCTCACCCCGCCAGCCTAGCGCCCCTCCTCGCCGCCGAGATTCTCGGCCGCTACCTCTTCTTCGTCGGCGTCGTCCCGCGCAACATGGCCGCCACCTTCGGAGGTCGCAGAGCCGCATGAACACCCGCCGCCTCCTCGGTCTCGACATCCTCAAAGAGAAGTACCGCTACGCCAACGACCCCCAGTTCGGCAACATGTCCGCCCAAAAGATTCCCGACCGCTGGGTCAAAACCACCTGCGGCTACTGCTCGGTCGGCTGCGGCATGTTGATCGGCGTCAAGGACGGCCAAGCCGTCAGCGTTCGTGGCGACGAAGCCCATCCCGTCAACGCCGGCAAGCTCTGTCCGAAGGGCCTCTCGGAACACTACACCCTCCGCGCCGATGGCCGCCTTCGTCAGCCGCTCCTCCGCAAGAATGGCAAGCTGGAGCCCGTCTCCTGGCCCGAAGCCCTCGACGCCCTCGTCACCAATTTCCAGGCCGTCCAAGCCAAGCATGGCCGCGAATCCCTCGGCGTCATCTCCACCGGCCAGCTCCTCACCGAAGAGTTCTACGCCCTCGGCAAGCTCGTCCAACTCGGCTTCCGCACCCGCAACTACTGCGGCAACACCACCCTTTGCATGGCCGCCGCCGCCGCTGGCTACAAGCGCTCCTTCGGCTCCGATGGCCCCCCCGGAGCCTACCAGGACTTCGAAACCGCCGACGTAATCTTCCTCATCGGCGCCAACATCGCCGACAACCATCCCATCCTTTGCCAGCACGTCGAACGCAACAAGGCCAAGCACCTCGTCGTCGTCGACCCCCGCGTCTCGAAGACCGCCATGCTGGCCAATACCTACCTTCCCATCGCGCCGCGCACGGACATCGCCCTCCTCAACGGCATGCTCCATGTCCTCATCCGCGAAGGCCTCATCGACCACGCCTACATCGCCGCCCACACCAACGGCTTCGCCGAACTCGCCGCCAGCGTCGTCAAATACACCCCCGAGTTCGTCGCCCAAATCACCAGCCTCTCGCCCCAGCAGATCATCGACGCCGCCCTGCTCTTCGGCCGCGCCGAACGCCCCTTCCTCGCTTGGACCATGGGCGTCAACCACTCCTCCCAAGGCGCCGAAACCGTCAACGCCATCTGCAACCTCTCGCTCGTCCGCGGCAAGGTCGGCCTCTCCGGCGCTTCGCCCTTCTCCATCACCGGCCAGTGCAACGCCATGGGCACCCGCGAGGCCGGGTTCACGAGCGGCCTCCCCGGCTATCGTAAATTCGAGTCCGCGGAAGACCGCGCCGAACTCGCCGCCCTCTGGAACGTCGACGTCGACAGCATCCCCTCCGCCCGTGGCCTCGCTTACCCCGACATCATCGAAGCCATGGTGAAGAAGCAGGTCCGGGCCCTCTGGATCATTGCCACCAACCCCCTGGTTTCGTTCCCCAATCAAGACCTGCTTCGCCAAGCCATGGGCGAGCTCGATTTCCTCGTGGTCCAGGATGGCTACCACCCCACGCCCACCACCGAACTCGCCCATCTAGTCCTACCAGCCGCCATCTGGGGCGAAAAGGAAGGCACTTACACCAACTCCGAACGCCGCGTCTCCAAAGCCAACCGCGCCGTCGACCCGCCCGGACAAGCCCGTACCGATTTCGACATCTTCCTCCTGATCGCCGGCCGCCTCGGCGTCAAGGATTCACTCTTCCCTAATTGGACCGGTCCCAAGGACGCCTTCGAAGAATGGCGCCGCGTGTCCGCCGGCCGCCTCTGCGACTACTCCGGCATCACCTACGAACTCCTCGACCGCGAAGGTCCCATCCAATGGCCCTACCGCGAGGGCGACCCCATTACCGTCACTCGCCTCTACGCAAACGGCGTCTTCCAGCACCCCGACGGCAAGGCCAAGCTCATCCCCATCGAGTGGCTTCCCTTCCCCGAACAGCCCAACGAACGCTTCCCCTTCGTCCTCAATACCGGCCGCACCGTCGAGCACTGGCACACCCGCACCAAAACCGGTCGCGTCGAAATCCTCGAGTTCATGTCCCCCCAAGCCTGGCTCGAAATGAACCCCCACGATGCCGAAAAGCTCGGCCTCCGGCCTCACGACCAGGTCGACGTCGTCAGCCGCCGTGGCCGCGTCCGCGAAGTCGAACTCCGCATCACCGCCATCGTCGGACCCGGCCAAGTCTTCCTCCCCTTCCACTACGCCGAGTTCAACTCGAACTTCCTCACCCAAAGCGCGTTCGATCCCATCTCGCGCGAACCCAACTTTAAGCAGTCCGCCGTACGCGTCGAAAAATCAGGAGTCCAACGATAATGGCCCGCAAAAAGCTCAAACAACAGCTCATCGTCATCGGTAACGGCATGGCCGGCATCGGCTGTCTCGAACAGATCCTTCGCCACGACCATAACTTCGAAGTCACGGTCTTCGGCGATGAGACCCATGTCAACTACAACCGCATTCTCCTGTCGAGCGTCCTCGCCGGCGAGAAGCCGGTTGACGACATCACGCTGAATCCGCTCGCCTGGTACCTCGAACACCAGATCACCCTCCGCCTCGGCATCCGCGTCACCTCCATCGAACCCACCATGCGGACGATCACCGGCGACGACGGCAGCGTCACCTCCTACGACAAGCTCCTCATTGCCACCGGCTCGAAGCCGTTCATCCCCCGCATCGAAGGCGTCGAGAAGGACGGCGTCTGCGCCTGGCGTACCCTCGCCGATACCCAGTGGATCCTCAACCGCACCAAGCCCGGCTCGAAAGCCGTCGTCATCGGCGGCGGGCTCCTCGGCCTGGAAGCCGCTCGCGGTCTGCAAGTCCAAGGCTGCGACGTCACCGTCGTCCATCTTCGCGACCGCTTGATGGAACGCCAGCTTGACTCCATCGGCGGCCGCTATCTCCGCTCGAAAATCGAAGCCCTCGGCGTCAAAGTCCTTCTCGACAAGAGCACCGCCGCCATCCTCGGCAACGGCCACGCCACCGGCGTCCGCCTCGCCTGCGGCCTCGAAATCCCCGCCGATCTGGTCATCGTCGCCGCCGGCATCAGCCCCAACGCCGACCTCGGCAAACTCGCCGGTCTCCAGGTCAACCGCGGGATCATCGTTAACGACTACCTCGAAACTTCCAACCCCGATATCTACGCCGTCGGCGAATGCACCGAACACCGCGGCGTCTGCCACGGTCTATCGCCCCGCTCCTGGCTCAAGGTAAAGTCCTCGCCGCCACCATCTCGGGCAATCGCGGAGCCACCTTCGAAGGAGCCATCCCCGCCGCCAAACTCAAGATCATGGGCGTCGATGTCTTCTCCGCGGGCAACACCGAAGAGACGCCCGGCATCGAGACCGTCAAGTACGAGGACGAGTCCCAAGGCGTCTACAAGCGCCTCTTCCTCGACGGTGGCCGCCTCGTCGGAGCCATCCTCGTCGGCGACATTAACGACTCCCACCGCTACAGCGAATGGCTCCGCACCGGTGCCGATCTCACGGCCAAACGCCGCACGCTGCTCTTCCCCGACCCCGTCGCCGACAACGGCGACGCCGCCGCCATGCTCTCCGATTCCGATACCGTCTGCGGCTGCCTCGGCGTCAGCAAAGGCCAGATCATCGAAGCCATTCACGAGAAAGGCGTCTGCACCATGGCCCAACTCAAAGAGTGCACCCGCGCCTCCACCGGCTGCGGCTCCTGCGGCAACATGTGCATGGACATCCTCCGCGCCGTCGCCCCCAATTTCGAAGAGGAAACCAAGAAAGTCCTCTGCAAATGCGTCCCCTTCCCGCAGGAACAGATCAAGGAGATGATCCGCACCCAGCGCATGAAGTCCGTCCAAGAGGTTCTCGACATCTACGGCAACGGCCTCGGCTGCGAAGTCTGCAAACCGGCTCTCAGCTACCTCGTCGACGTCGTCAACTGCGGCGACCACGACGAAGACCGCTCCACCCGCTTCATCAACGACCGCGTCCACGCCAACATCCAAAACGATGGCACCTTCTCCGTCATTCCCCGCATGCGCGGCGGCATCACCACCCCGGACGAACTCCGCAAAATCGCCGACGTGGCCGACAAGTACAACGTCCCCATGGTCAAGGTCACCGGCTCCCAACGCATCGACTTGCTCGGGGTCAAAAAGGAAGACCTTCCCAAGGTCTGGGCCGACCTCGGCATGCCCTCCGGTCAGGCCTACGCCAAAGGCGTTCGCATGGTCAAGACGTGCGTCGGCAGCACCTTTTGCCGCTTCGGCACGCAAGACTCTATAGCCACCGGCGTCGAGCTCGAACGCCGCATGGAGAACCTCTTCACGCCCCACAAGACGAAGATGGCCGTCGTCGGTTGCCCCCGCAACTGCGCCGAAGCCACGGTCAAAGATATCGGCCTTGTTGGCCAGGAAGGCTCCTGGCAAGTGGTCGTCGGCGGTGCCGCCGGCAAGAGTGTCCGCAAGGCCGATCTGCTCATCACCGTCTCCACCACCGAAGAGGCGCTCGCCGCCGCCGAAGTCTTCTTCCAGTACTACCGAGAGAACGCCAACTACCTAGAGCGGACCTACGATTTCGTCGAACGCCACGGCATCGAGAAAATCCGCCGCGATACCGTCTACGCCCAGGACGCGGTCAAGGAAGCCCTTCTTGACCGCCTCACCAAATCGAAGAACCTCTCGCAGGACGCTTGGCTCGAACGAGACAACCCCATCAACGCGACGCAGTTCGTACAGATTCAGCCCATGGAACAGCCCGTCATGCCGCCCAGCCCCAGCTACCTGCGGCCCAGCGCCCACGCGAACGACTAAACAGGAGAACCCATCAGATGAGCACCTGGATCCAAATCACGCCCCTTCAAAACATCCCCCTTCGAGAGGGCCGCTGCGTCACCTTGGGACGCAAAGAGATCGCCGTGTTCCACCTCCCCGACAAGGTCCTCGCCATCGATAACCGCTGCCCGCATAGCCAAGGTCCGCTCTGCGATGGCATCACCACCGGCACCCATGTCGTCTGCCCGCTTCACGGCTGGAAGATCGATCTCGAAACCGGCATGGTCGCCCGCCCCGATGTCCCCGTCGGCGTCAAAACCTATCCCTGCCGCGTCAATAGCGACGGCATCGTCGAAATCAAGGTCGCCGCCGCCCTCGAAGAGGAGGTCGCCGCATGACCCTCTCTGGCTTCCGCAAAGCGGGCCACTGGCCCACGCTCCTGGCTGCGTTCCTCTACTTCGACATCAGCTTCATGGTCTGGGTCCTCCTCGGTCCCCTCGGCCCCTTCCTCGGCGAATCGCTCCACCTTTCCGCCACCCAGAAAGGCTTCCTCGTCTCGGTCCCGCTGCTGGCTGGCGCCTTCTTCCGGCCGCTCCTCGGTGCCCTCGCGGATACCATCGGCGGACGCCGCACCGGCCTCCTTGGCCTCTGCATAACGCTTATCCCCCTCGCCCTCGGCTTCACCGTCGCCAGCAGCCTTGAACACCTCTTCATCATGGGCATCCTCCTCGGCGTCGCCGGCGCGAGCTTCGCCGTCGCCCTGCCGCTCGCCAGCCGCTGGTATCCGCCCGAGTATCAAGGCCTCGCCATGGGCATCGCCGGTGCTGGCAACTCCGGAACCGTCCTCGCCACCCTTTTCATGCCTCGCATCGCCGCCGCGTACGGCTGGGAGAAAGCCTTCGGCATCGCCATGGCCCCCGTCGCCATCGTGCTCGTCCTTTTCTTCCTGCTCGCCAAGGACGCTCCCGTCCCCCTCCGCCGCAATCGCTGGGCTGACTACGTCGCCCTGTTCCGCGAATCCGACACCGCCTGGTTCTGCGGCTTCTACGCCGTCACCTTCGGCGGCTTCGTCGGCCTCGCCAGTTTCCTTACCGTCTTCTTCGTCGATCAGTACCACCTCAGCAAGGTCTCGGCCGGTGACTTCACTACCCTCACCGTCATCGCCGGCAGCGCCCTTCGTCCCCTCGGTGGCTGGGTCGCGGACCGCACCGGCGGCTACAAAGTGCTCCTCGGTGTCTACCTCGCCGTGGCCACCGCGGCGGGCCTCTTGGCCACGCTTCCCGTGCTGCCTGCCGCCACCGGTTTGCTCATCCTCATCATGGGCCTGCTTGGCATCGGCAACGGTGCCATCTTCCAAATGGTGCCCCAGCGCTTCGCCCTCCAAGTCGGAATCATGACCGGCCTCGTCGGTGCCGCTGGCGGCATCGGCGGCTTCTTCCTCCCGTCGCTCCTCGGCGGTCTCCGCGACATCACCGGTTCCTATGGGACGGGTATCGCGGTCTTTGCCTGCCTCACGGCCGGCGCCTTCGCTGCTCTGCTCCTGCTCGGTCCTGTCTGGATGCGCTTTTGGCCTTCCCACGCTGTCGACCGCGCTGGACTGTTCTCCTGGAAAGACCGCGCCACGGTGCGCACCGTCCCTTCCCTTTAGTTCGTCCCTTTAGCCTCCGTCGGCCCCGTTCTGGCACCTCGCTGTTGCCCGCATTGCTACAGAATCCACTCGAGGTCCATCTCTATGTCCGTCTCTGACGCTCTCTCCCGGCGCAGTGCGCTAACCCGTCTGTTCGCCGGTCTCCCCGCCGCTTGGGCTGGCACCGCCTATGCCTCCGATGCCCCTGAAACGCCCACCGTGCGCTTCGGCATCATCGCCCTCACTGACTGCGCCCCCATCGTCATGGCGCACGAACTCGGCTACTTCAAGAAGTTCGGCATCGAGTCCGTCATCTCGAAGGAAGCCTCCTGGGCCGCCATCCGCGACAAGCTCTCGCTCGGCGAGAACCAAGCCACCCACATGCTCCTCGGCATGCCCTTCGCCTCTTCCATGGGACTGCTTGGCTCCCCGGTGAAGAAGATGGTCATCCCCTGGCTACTGAACCGCAACGGCCAAGCCATCACCATCTCCAACAAGTTCAAAGGCATCAAGAAAGCCGCCGACCTCAAACCCGCCGTCGATCAAGCCAAAGCCTCCGGCTCGCCGCTGACGTTTGCCATGACCTTCCCCCCTGGTACGCACGCCATGTGGCTGCGCTACTGGCTGGCATCAGGCGGCATCCACCCCGATAAAGACGTCACCCTCATCACCATCCCTCCGCCCCAGATGGTCGCCAACATGAAGGTCGGCAAGATGGACGGCTTTTGCGTCGGCGAACCCTGGAACGGTCGCGCCGTCACCGACGGCATTGGCTACACCGCCGTCACCACCCAGAAAATGTGGCTCGATCATCCCGAAAAAGCCTGCGCCTTCACCGAGGAGTTCACCACCAAAAACCCCAAGACGGTCAAGGCCATTCTCAAGGCGCTCCACCTCGCGAGCCAACACATCGACAAGATGGAAAACCGCGCCCAGATCGCCGCCACCATCTCGAAACCGTCCTACCTCAACTGCCCTCCCGAGATCATCCTTGATCGCCTGCAGGGCAAGTACGACTACGGCAACGGCATCAAGGAGCAGGATCCGAACTACATGATCTTCGCCGCCCGGAACTGCAATGCGCCACTGAAATCCTATGGCCACTGGTGGCTCAGCCAGTTCCGTCGTTGGGGCATGGTGAAGGGGCCGCAGGACTACACCGGCATCGTCAACCAAGTCGTCCGCCCGGATCTGTACCTCAGCGCGATGAGCGAATTGGGTGTAAAACCTACGCTCGCCGACATGGCCCCCGTCAAACTCGCCGACGGCGTCTTCGACCCCAAGGACCCCGAAAAGTACGCCAAATCCTTCCCCATTCACAGCCTCGTCGGCTAAGGACATTGTCATGAAGAAACTGGCCTTCAACTTCTTTCCGTCCCTCATCGGCATCCTCGCCGTCGTCGGAATCTGGGCGCTTGTCAGCGCCCAGTTCGCGCCCGATCTTCCCTCTCCGGCCAGGACCTGGGAGGAGAGTAAACCGTACGTCCTCGCGCCGTTTGAGAAGCGAGGCGAGATGGACCAGGGCATCCTCCGCATGGCCTCGTACAGTCTCTGGCGCGTCGCTAAAGGCTACGCCCTCGCTCTGCTGATCGGCACTCCGCTCGGCTTCTGCCTCGGCCTCTCGCCGCTCTTCTTCCGCATGTTCGATCCGGTCATCCAGATCCTCCGGCCGATCAGTCCGCTCGCCTGGCTCCCGCTTGGTCTGGTCCTGTTCCGCCAGTCCGAACCGGCCGCGCTCTTCACCATCGCGCTCTGCTCCATGTGGCCCACTGTCGTCAATACGATGACCGGCGTCCGCTCCATCCCGCAGGACTATCACAATGTCGCCGCCGTCCTTCGTCTGGGGCCATGGAAGCGCCTGACGAAGGTGCTCATTCCCGCGACGCTCCCCTACATGTTCACCGGCTTTCGCCTCAGCCTCGGCCTCGCGTGGCTTGTCATCGTCGCCTGCGAAATGCTCACCGGCACGCCCGGCGTCGGCGGCTTTCTCTGGCAGGAGTACAACAGCCTGATCTACTCCCACATCCTGCTGTCGATCCTCACAATCGGCCTGATCGGCTATGGCCTCGACCGTCTGATGGGCGTGGCCGAAGCCCGCCTACGCATTGCATAGGACATACCCCCATGGCCCTTCTCGAACTCAAAGACATCTCGCATCAGTTTGGCACCCGGCGGGTCCTGGGCGGCATCAGCCTCGCGGTCACCGCCGGGGAGTTCGTCTCCATCATCGGCAGTTCGTCCACCGGCAAATCGACGTTGATCAAGATCGCCTGCGGCCTGCTCAAACCCTCCTCCGGTTCGGTCACGCTCGGCGGCGAACCCGTCAACGGCTTCTCGCCACGCGCCTCCATCGTCTTTCAAAACTACTCGCTCCTGCCCTGGTTTTCGACCCTCGAAAACGTCCGCCTCGCCGTCGAAGCCGCATGGCCCGCTTGGTCCCCGGCGCAAGGGGTCGAGCACGCCACCAAGTACCTGCAAATGGTCGGCCTCGGCTCCGCGCTTTCGAAGAAACCTGGCGAACTCTCCGGCGGCATGCGCCAACGGGTGGCCATCGCCCGCGCCTTCGCCGTCGAACCCGAGATCCTCTTTCTCGACGAACCCTTCGGCGCCCTCGACGCGCTGACCCGCACGACGCTCCAGCAAGAACTCGCCCGCCT
>JANODS010000789.1:0-2487 GCA_031412835.1 Acidobacteriota bacterium
CCGTTCAGCTTTACCTCCGAGTAAGTCATCTTCCGCTCGAAGTAGTTCACGGTACGCGGATCCGGAATGGTCGTCATCAGCGGCTCCGCCTCCAGTAACCCAAAGACTTTGTCGTTAGTATTGCCAAAAGCAAGGCTCACAGCCCCGCCGCCGCGGGCAACGTTCACAGAAAAGAATCGGGTCGCATCAATGAATCGCAGGGTCCCGCTCGGTAGAATCTCTTTTAGATAAATGTCGGGCGGCATTGTTCGCACGCCGTCAGTGATCTGCCACTCCCGGCCACTGACGCGGCTCAACACCACGCTGCCATAGCTAATATCCTTCGAGCCCGCCTCGGGCTCCGTAGTCCATGCGAACTCAAAATACTTCGCGCCCCCGGCACTCGGAGCAATCCCCAGCCGTTCGCCCGCCGCGCTGGGAACCCGCAACACCGACCCCGCCTCTGTCTGCAGAAACGTCATCCCACCGCTCGCTCTCAACTCGCCCAATTGTGCCGTCTGGTCGCCGGAACTCCAAGTCCACATCCCCGCCGACGGCCCGCGTCGAAACTTGCCTCCACGAAACTGGAACGCCTGCAGCGGAGGTTCATAGCCAAAGTACCGCTCCCGCACCTCGGTCACCACCTCCCCGCTGCCGAGCTTCGACTCGCGCAAAAGTAGCCGCGACCTCTCTGCTATCGAGCTCAGCAGCCGCACCTGTTCGGGTGCCTCCGGTCGCAAGAAAAGCTCCGGCAGCGAAACCTTTAAGCCGACGCCCAAAAAAGACAAAGGCATCCGGCGGACAACCCCATCCAACCCGGCGGAAACAAGCTCACCTTCAATCTCACCCAGATAACTTACCGCTCCTTCATGCGCCTTCACCTTCGTCACCCGCCGCAATTTCTGCCCATCATTGATCGCCAGAATCGCTAGCTCGCCGTTCTCGCCGCCCGCCACGATCAGGTCCGGCCACCTCTCTAAAAAGTGCAGTTGCCCCACTCGCATCCCCGCGTCGAAGGCCGCCGTCGAACTGGCTGGTTCCAGTCTGTCGCCGCGCCGATTGTACAGCGCCACATGGCCCTCCCGTGTTCCGATCACCAACATCTTGCCGCGTTTGGTCTCCACCCCAATGCTCACCCCGTCGTTTCGTCCCGTCGGGAGCGCCGTCCCTTCCCATTGAAGTGCCTCGTTGCCAAAGCGAACGCCGCCCATCGCATCCAGAACGGCGAATCCTTCCTTCATCGCCGGAGCCACGGCGATCAGTCGCTCCTGCGCCTTCAGAAAAAGTCGCGAACTGTCCGCCTGAATGCCCACCACCCATCGATCCCCCGCCAGCACCGGTCGACCGCTCGGGCGCATCGCCACCGCGAATCGCCCCGCAAACGAAGTCTCAAACCGATCATCTTCCTTTTCCGAAAGCTTAAAGAATTCGGGGCTACTCGAGTAGGTTGCTCGCAGATTACTCCACCCAACTTCTCGATAGGAGTGGCCTTTCCCATCCTCCGTTGGGGCCACTTGGATCGTCTGGAAGGACTGATTGTAATAGAGTCCACGCGGCGATACCGCGACGATTACGGTCGGCACCTTTCGCGGATCCACTAACTTCTCCGCGCGAAGATTCTTGTCCAACCGCCAGTTCTCATTCGGCCAACGTTCCGGCAACAAAAGCCGACCCAACGACGCCGGCTGATCCTTCCCCGCAATCTTCATGTTGTTTAGCCACGCCAACTCGTACGCCCCGTCCCTCCATGCCGTCTCCGAACGCTCATCGTAAATCTGCGCAATACTCTTCTCCGCCCGTAGCTTCTCCCCCTCCGCCCGCTCCCTCTGTGTTTCGGCCAGTTGCAGCGCTGCCGCCCGCTGTGCGTCCGTCGCCACTCTCGCGGTCTTCTCCGCCGTCAGCGCCTCGCTGATGCCTTTGAATTTGGCTACATCGGCATCGGACTTCGCCAGTAGCTCTCGAATCGTGCCCGCATGGCCCCACGCCACCGCACAAGCCACCATCGCCACCACCCCCAGCACCACCGAAGCAATCATCGTTCGCCGTTGCCGCACCGCCGCCCGCGCCTTCCGTTCCGACGCTGCCAAATAATCGCTCTCGGACCCCGTCAACTCCCGTTCCGCCGCCCACTCCCGCATCCCCCCCAACTCCGCCCCGCTCGCCAGCAACCCCTCCCCCCGCGCCTGCTGCTCCCACAAATCCGTCCGCCGCTGCAACGGCGCCAATCGCGTCTCAAACCACTCCGCGTTTGATTCCTGAACCGGCGCAATCAGCCGATCATGCGATAGCTCATACCAAATCGCCCCGCCCCGCGGCTCCGCCCTCACCAGATGCGCCGCCTCCAGCCCCCCAATCCACTCGTTCAATAACCCCTCGCTCCGCCCCACCCCCGTACGCCCCAGCCCCCCAATCCCCTCCCCCGTAAAAAGCATAGTCACCCCCCACAGCCCCCAAAAACGCAACCCAATCTGGTCCACCTTATGCAACACCCCACAGTTGTAGTATTCC
>JANODS010000790.1:0-8245 GCA_031412835.1 Acidobacteriota bacterium
CTAGCCACAAACGATGCGCCCCCAGCTCCGTGAAAACCATCTCCAACGTCACCGCCAATGCCTGCCGTCCCAACCCTTGCCCCGGCCGCGAGATCACCACCCGCTTCAACGCAATACACCGATTCATCGAATCCCGCCCACCAAGAATCACATTTCCCACCGCAAGCCGATTCTCCTCCCCATCCGTCCCCACGAATCCCAGCGCCGCATACTCCTTTTCCAATGCCACGACGAAAGGTCGATCATCCGCCGTAGCCAAGCGAAGCGTCACCATCCCAACATCGTAAGATGAGGATGCCATGCTCACCCGCCGCCAACTCCTCGCCACCACCTCCGTTGCCGCCGCCCTCCCCCTCGCCGCCGCCAACCCGCCCCTTCCCCTCCAATCCCGCCGTGAACTCTTCGTCGACCGCTACCTCATCGACTCCCTAATCGGTGCCGAACTCCGCCTCGCCCAACCCATCGACGCCGGCCCCGCTTTCCAATTCGACCGCCCCTGGGAGGGCCGCTTCTGCAACTACGCGACCGTCATCCCCGACGCCGGCAAGTTCCGCCTCTACTACCGCGGCGTCCCCAACGCCGGTGCCGATGGCCGCGGCGACGAAGTCTACTGCTACGCTGAATCCCCCGACGGAATCACCTTCCACCGGCCCAACCTCCAACTCCATTCCGTCCACGGCACCGACACCAACAACGTCATTCTCGCCGGCACCCCGCCCCTCCAACACAACTTCTCCCCGTTCCTCGATACCCGTCCCGGCGTCGTCCTCGCCAGCCGGTATAAAGGTCTCGCCGGAACCCGCAAAAGCGGTCTCGTCGCCTTCCATTCCCCCGACGGCATCCACTGGACCCCCCTCCGCTCTGAACCCGTCCTCACCCAAGGCGCCTTCGACTCCCAAAATCTCGCCTTCTGGTCCGACGCCGAACAGCAGTACGTCTGTTACTACCGAACGTTCAAAAAGATCGGCTCCACCAACTACCGCTGGATCTCCCGCGCCGCCAGCCCCAACTTCCTCGACTGGAACATCGAAGGCGAAATCTCCTTCGGCGACGCGCCCCCCGAGCACCTCTACACCAACCAAACCAGCCCCTATTTCCGCGCCCCCCATCTCTATCTATCCCTCTGCGCCCGCTTCCTCCCCGGCCGCCAAGTCCTCTCCGAAGCCGAAGCCCACGCCATCAATGTAGATCCCGCCTACTTCAAGGATTGCTCCGACGCCGTCCTCCTCTCCTCCCGCGGCGGCACCCAGTTCGACCGCACGTTTCTCGATGCCTTTCTCCGCCCCGGCCTCGGCATCGCCAACTGGGTCTCCCGCTCCAACTATCCCGCCCTCAACGTCGTCCCCACCGGCCCCGACCAACTGTCTTTCTATGTTGTCCGCAACTACGGTCAACCCTCCATCCACCTCCGCCGCTACACCCTCCGCCTGGACGGCTTCGCCTCCCTGCACGCCGGCTACTCTGGCGGCCAAATGATCACCAAACCCTTCACCTTCACCGGCTCCCAGCTCGAAGTCAACTTCGCCACCTCGGCCCCCGGCGGCATCCTTCTCTTTCTCGAAACCCCCTCTGGCGCGCTCCTCGCCGAATCCACCGAACTCATCGGCGATCAAACCGCCCGCCTAGTCAAGTGGAAAACCGTCGAATCAGTAACCCCCTGGTCCGGCCAACCCGTCCGCCTCCGCGCTACCCTGAAAGATGCCGACCTCTTCGCCATCCGCTTCGTCTGAGTCCTTCGAGGAAGCCGTCGACGCCGTCGTCAACGGAGACCTTTCCAAACTCCAATCACTCCTCCAAACGTACCCCGACCTCGCTCAAGCCCGCTCCACCCGATTCACCCACCGGGCCACCCTGCTCCACTACATCGCCGCTAACGGTACTGAGGACTATCGCCAGAAATCACCCCCCAACGCCGTCGCCATAGCCACAGCCCTCCTCGACGCTGGCACCGCCCCCGACGGGTTAGCCAGTCTCTATGGAGGTGAGTGCACAACTATGAGCCTCCTAGTCTCCAGCCACCACCCCGCCCAAGCCGGAGTCCAGATACCCCTAATCGACCTCCTCGTCGCCCGCGGGGCATCGGTCACCGACCTCGGCACCGGCCACTGGGTGTCTCCCGTAGAGACGGCCCTGGTCTTCGGTTACCGCGAAGCTGCCGAGGCCCTCATCCGGCACGGAGCCCCGGTGACTCTTCCCGCAGCAGCCGCCCTCGGCCAAGCCGCTCTCGTAGAAGCCCTACTCCCCACCGCCGACCCCCGCTCCCGCCGCCGAGCCGTCGCCCTCGCCGCCCAATCCGGTCAAGTTGAAACCACGCGCCTCCTCCTCGACTCTGGAGAGGATCCCAACCGGCTCAATCCACCCGGAACCCACGGCCACAGCACGCCCCTCCATCAAGCCGCTCTAGCCGGGCACCTGGACGTCGTCCGTCTCCTCGTTGAGCGCGGAGCCCGCCTCGACATCCGCGACACCATTCACCACGCCACTCCGCTCGGCTGGGCCGAGCACGGCAACCAGCACGAGATCGCGGAATACCTAACCAATCGCGACCAATCCACGGTCGGTACTCAGAATCGATAACTCCTCTCCCAGCGCCACGCTAATCAACGCCCGGTCAAACGGTTCCGAATGGTGCGGCCGTAGTCTCCAAATCGCGGCTACATGCTCAGGCCGAAGAAACAAGGGCGACAGCGACATCGTCTTGATCGAATCCGCCCACCACTGCCCCACGTCCTCGACGTCAACCATCACCCAACCCAGCTCTCATCCGGCAAGGAACTCGTCTTCCGTCATCGGCGCGTCCCAACCCGGCTTCAAGTGAATCCGCCCACGCAAGGCACCCAGTTGAACGGGCCCCTGCTCCCGCGGTGCCCGCGTCATTTGGACGACCGGCTTCCCGCTACGGGTAGTGATCACCTTTGCTCCCGTCTGCGGAGCGCATAAGAGTTGAGCGAGCAATCTATACAACACCCCACCAGCTTAGCCCAACGCTGCACCGCCGCATGTAGAATAGTCCCTCAAGGCGATTCCATGGCCAATACCGACTTCAAATCCGTCGACGAATACATCGCCTCGAAGCCCGAGGCCATCCACAAAGTCCTTCAACAAGTGCGAAAGGCCATTCGATCCGCGGTCCCCGACGCCGAGGAACGAATCTCCTACCAAATCCCCGCCTACAAACTCCCCACTGGCTTCGTCCTCTATTTCGCCGGCTGGGAGCATCACTTCTCGCTCTACCCCGCCCAACCTCATCTCGTCGAAGCCTTCAAGGAAGAACTCGCCCCGTACGAGGTCAACAACAAAGGCACCATCCGCTTCCCCCTCTCCGGCCCCGTTCCCGTTAAGCTAATTGGAAAAATTGCCAAGTTCCGCGTTCAGGATCTCGCAAACCGACCACCAGCGCCCGCCAAAAAAAGAGCAAAATCGCTGCCCCATGCCGATAGAACGCCGAGTGCCTGAACTACTCTCAGGAAGATTCCCGGAGCCCCTTAAGAATCATACCCGCGGGTATCTTGCGTTCGCAGAAAACGGAAGTTTCGTCTACCTCGATGGCAAGGCGACACAACCGCTCCCCGCGCCACCCCGCGAGTAGGACCATCAGCGCTACTCGCCCGGCGGCAGGATCTAGGGGCTCGGCTCACCATCCAATCCAACAATCAGACAAGTGAGTTCCACAGAGTCCGCTCGGACGGATCGGTAGAGGAGAAACATTGTCGGAGTGCGTCCCACGCTTCACGACGCATCAGGTAGAAAACGTCGGCAAGAACGACTTCTTCACTCTCTTTGTCGCTTGGGAAACCGGCACCGATCCTGAGAACGCATGCCGCCGTGGCCGTCTCGGCTTTTTCGAGAACTGAAACACGCTTGCGCTTGACAGGCAAGAGAATCCAATCGTCGAGAGTATCTCTGAATCCAACCTGATTGGAAGTTCCCCTGTCGGATCGGGAGCCAGTTTTGGGTCGCCCATCCGCTGCTTATCCCATCGCACTTGGCCGTTTTACAAATGCTCTCTGGAGCCTGTATAAAGTCTTTATGAAGACTTTAACGATCACCGAGGCCAAGAAGAATCTGGGCCGGTGGTTAGCCGCAGCCTCCAGCGGAGAAGATATCGGAATTATCTGTGGGGCAAGCATCATCGGTCTGCGCAAGGTCACCGTGGAATCCACCGACTACGCGCGGCGAGAGTATGGAGCGTCACCCGAACAGGTAGCAGATCTAGAACAGGCCACAGACAAACGCTACCGGAGGCTCAAACGCTCCGGCGAACTGGTCACCGTCACGGCAGAACAACTGAGAGAGATGATTGGCTAAGGCTCTCACGATTGACCCAGCGGTCATACGACGGTTGCGGGAACTGCCCAAGAAGGAGAAAGTGGATTGCTTGCTCGCGCTCTCCGATCTCTCTGCCGTCTTCGGCCAACCCCACTCCCATAGCGGGCTTGGCGTTCGCAAGCTGGGAAACAATCTCTTCGAATGCCGCGGCAGCTTGGCATCGCAGTTTGTCTTCCAAGATCGCCTCACAGATCTATTCGTTTCATTTTTGGGCGATCATGACGAAGTCAAGGCATTGCTGAAGAACGGCAGTTATCGTTGAATCAATCGGCCGCTCCTGTGCAAGCGCGAACCGAGAGGACGCCTCGGCACCGCTACCGCTATATCCGACCGCGAACCGACCGATTTTTCTCCTCCGCTGGTACCTCCCCACAAGCCCCGCTTCGGGTTTTACCATGCGTTCAGAATTATATCTCCCCCATTTTTAAACACTTCCAAAACTGAACGCCGTGTCGCTAACTCCAATCGTGAAACAATCGTAGCCGGGAGAAACTTTCTCTGGCCGCGGTGAAATGGGTCGGCAACCGCGGATCCATCGCTGTGCGAAATCTTCGCCTCGCGGTCCCCGGAACGGACGGCCCGACCTTACGTTCGAAGCCACTTTTTAAGACCCCAAAGAAGACTGAAACTTCTTCTAAATCATTAATTAAATGTGACTTAACGGAATCGAGTCGCCACGAACACACCTTTTTTCGCATCATTTTTACGTTCGAAGCCAATTTTCAATTTCCCTCCCCCACAAATAAAAAACTAATTCTTTAGTTGACCAACGCTTCCAGGCGTGTTACTAATTCCTTAAGAGTTCCCATGGCCCGCAAAGAATCTACCACCCTCACCGAAGCCGAGCTCCGGCTCATGAACGTCCTCTGGGACCGCGGTCCCTCCACCGTCAAAGACGTTCTCGATGCCCTTCCGGCCGACCCGCCCCCCGCCTACACCACCATCCTCACGATCCTCCGCATCCTCGAAGACAAAGGCTATCTCGTGCACGAAAAGGACGGACGCGCCTTCCTCTATAAGCCCCGCGTCCCTCGCGACCAAGCCCGCCAAAGCGCCGTTCGCCAAATCCTCAGCCGCTTCTTCGAAAACTCCGCCGAACAACTCGTCCTCAATCTCTTGAATACTGAAAAGCTCAGCTCCGCCGAAATGAAGAGTCTCCGGAAGCTGATCAAGGAGGCCCAATGATCGAATCATTTCCTACCGCTTTCGCCAACTCCCTCTGGCAAGGTGCCCTGCTTTCCCTCGCCGTCTGGTTCGTCCTCCGGCACCTGACCCGCTTCTCCGCCGCCACCCGCCTCGCCATCTGGCAGGTCACCTTGGCCGTCGTTCTCCTCCTCCCCGCGCTCCGCCAACTTCCCGCAATTCCCCTGTTCGAAGCGCCCCCCGTTGCCCGCGTCGCGCCCTCGGCTTCGTCCCCCATTGCCGCTTCCGAAGAGCCGCTCACCGTCCCCGTCCATCGGCCCCTCATCGAGGTCGATAACCACGGTCCGGCCGAACTCTTCGCCCCCCTCGCGGCCATCCTCGCGCTCCTCCAACTCCTCCGCCTCGCCATTGCCTACGCCGTCCTCACCCGGTGGAAACGCAAGAGCCACCCCGCTCCCATCATCCTCCCCGCACCCCTCTCCCGCTCGGTCGCGGTGCGCCTCTCCTCCCGCATCGGCATGCCCATGGCCCTCGGCTACGTCCGTCCCGCCATTCTCCTGCCAGACTCTTTCGCGGCCTCCCTAACCCCCGATCAACTCCGCCTCGTGCTCCTTCACGAATCCGCCCATCTCGAACGCCGCGACGACTGGACCACCCTCTGCGAACGCCTCCTCCGCGCCGTCTTCTTTATCCACCCTGCCGTCTACTTCATCGGCCGCCAACTCGACCGCGAACGCGAAATGGCCTGCGACGATTGGGTCGTCGCCCACTCCGGCTCCACGAAACCCTACGCCGAAGCCCTCGCCCGCGTCGCCGAACTCACCTCCCTCAGCCACGCTCCCCTCCTAGCCGCCGGCGCCGGTCGCCGCAAGGAGATTTTCGCCCGTCTCGAAGCGCTCCTCGATAGCGCACGCAATCGCATGCCCGCCGCCTCCACCCCGCTCGTTCTCGGCGCTGGATTCCTCCTCCTCCTCGCCGTCTCCCAGTCCACGCCCTACAGCCATCTCTTCGGATTCGGCTCCTACAACACCAGTTCTGTCATCTCCAACGGCCAAAACCGTCGCGAGTTCAAAATACGCGGAGAAATCGACTTCACCGACGACGACCAAGACGTCGCCTCCATGTCCCCCGGTGCCAAACTCGTCATCGCCGTCGGGGACCGCTGGTCCAGCCGCCAAGTCGAGATCGAAGCCAATGACCACGGCGACATGACCCGCCTTTACTTCTCCAGCGGTGTCCGCCGAACCTACGACGCCGAGGCGCAACGCCTCCTCGCCCGCGAACTCTCCTCCTGGCTCCGCGAACGCGAAACCAACCTTGCCTCCCGCCTTAATCGCTGGGTCAAAACCGGCGGCATCGAAGGCGCGCTCCGCGAAATCCGCACCGTTGGCAATGGCCACGTAAAGCGCCTCTACCTCGAAGAACTGCTCACCCTCTCGACCCTCGCCGAAGAACACCTCCGCCGCGTCCTCAAAGTCGCCGCCGAGCTCGACTCCGACTCGGAAAAACGCCACTTCTTCGACAACGCTGCCCGCCATTTCCGCACCCCTGCCCTCGAAGTCCCTCTGCTCGCCTTCGTCGATTCTCTTCATTCGGACGGCGACCGCCGTCACATCCTCTCTCAACTTGCTTCTGACCTACCCAGTTCGTCCCTCCCTCGCCTCCTCCGCTCGGTCTCTCATCTCTCATCGGACGATGACAAAACCAAGCTCCTCCTCGAAATCCTGGCGACCCATCCCCCTACCCCAGAACTTTTCCAAGCCGCCAACACGATTCACTCCGACGGAGATCGCCGCCGCCTCCTCTCCGCCATATTGACCGACTCCCGCGTTGACCCAGCCACCGTCTCCCTCGCCCTCGACTCCGCCGCCCTCCTCACCTCGGACGGCGACAAAGCCACCCTTCTCCTCAACGCCGCCCCGAGCGTAAGGAACTATGACGCTCCGGTCAAAGTCCTGGCCACCATGCATTCCGATAGCGACCGTACCCGCGCCATCCTGGAACTCCTCGGGCCCTCTGCCGCTTCCCAAGCGGCCCTGCTCCCCCAAGCTGCCCGCATCAACAGCGATGGCGACAAAGCCCGAATCCTCACCCGCGTGGCCGAACTGTTCGCCGACGAAGCCGCCGTGCGCGAACCCTACTTCGCCACGCTCAACTCCATCCACTCCGCTGGCGATCGGCAGCGGGCCCTCCTCGCCCTCCTTTCCCGAATCGCCCTCACCCCGGAAACTCTAGCTGCAATCGAACGGTCCGCCACCCAGATCCACGACGATGGCGACCGCCATCGCGTGCAAGCGGCGATCACCGCCCGACGATAAGTCACTCGGGTCCACTGCAACGACCGATGGCGGTCAGTTGACCATCGTTGGTCATTGCAAACATGATTCGGCACGTTCCAACAGTGAACGGAGTAACGACCTGCAAGCAACTCCGTCCTTTGGCCAGTAACGTGCTCGCAACCAAGTAGGGATCCACCAAGCGGCATTTAGTCTAAAAGTATAAGGGCGACTTAAAACTGCGGAGGACTTGGCGTTCAGCGAAGATGCTGTATGCTGAGAGGAGAAAGGCGAGGCTCTCGCGATAAATGAAACCTCAGCTCTTCTCCGTCCCGTCTTTTGCTGCCGCGCCTTGAAGTCGTGACTAGAACCAGGAAGGAAACCCAGATGAGAACTCGATCTGTTGTCGCAGTAGCAGTCTTACTATTAGCGCCCCACGCTCAAGCCGCCGCCGTTCTTGTCGACTTGGGTACCTCCAGCATCTTCGCCGTACTCGC
>JANODS010000791.1:0-3705 GCA_031412835.1 Acidobacteriota bacterium
TTGGCCAGTATGCCCTTCCGTGTATACTTTGTAACCGGGCAAATGAATCGAGTTCACCGGTTCGTACTGCGCGTTGCCCATGAACACATCTTTAGTTACATCGATCAGTACCGGTCCCGGTCTACCCGACGCCGCGATGTAAAACGCCTCATGAATGACGGACGGCAGATCCTTGATATTCTTGACCAGATAATTGTGCTTCGTGGCTGAACGAGTGATTCCAAACGTATCAGCCTCCTGGAACGCATCCGTTCCGATGAGTTTCGTAGAAACTTGTCCCGTAAGCGCGACGATAGGGATTGAATCCATCATTGCGTCCACGAGGCCTGTTACCAAATTGGTGGCTCCGGGGCCAGACGTCGCACAGCAAACGCCAACTCGACCTGTGGATCGCGAATAACCTTGGGCCGCAAAGGCCGCGTTCTGTTCGTGTCGAACCAGAACGTGCCGAATTGGATGATCATACAGGGCATCGTAGAAAGGAAGCGTTACGCCTCCCGGGTAGCCGAAAATCACTTCGACCCCTTCCCGCGACAAGCACTCAAGCAGGATCTTTGCACCACTCATCAATTGAGACATCGGTATAACTCCAGATACCAAAAAAGAGCCACCGGTCAGGTTTCCCCACCGGTGGCCTTTAGATTCCGTTAGGAGTCCGTCGCCACTAGGCGGTTACCAGCAAGATAACCCCAACAATGGCATCTACTACATCCATCCCGCAAAGCGGTCGCCCGACCGGATTAATGATGTAGAAACGGCTCACCATTCGAGGATAGTGCAAAAGCGAACTAAATGCAAGACGCCATCTCGATAAATAATGTTTATGCAATCATGTTCCCTGTTGCACGCTCCGCCGCGAAGACCGCGACATCAGCGGCGAATAGCCGATCAAGCAAAATTGGTCAAGGGCGAAGAGAACGATGGACTCCACTCCATCGGCCATGGCTAGGCCCACCTCCTTACGCCAAGTTGTGGTCGAATCTCCTGGCCCGACCAAAAACGCGCTTTTTGATCGAGGGAACCCTTTCGAAAAGGGGAATTCGACCGAATACTTCGACTTGTTCAGATTTCGGTCGAAGGTAAAACTGAAGCTCTCTGTCTTCAGAATGTCGAGTTTTTCTGGCGTCCATGCGGCGTTCGGGTAGTTTACGATTCGGCCCCAGGCCGTGTCATTCACATCCGTTGGATAGAGAACTTCATACCGGCAGTTGGGGTGCGCGCCTTTTACGAACGCAATCAGGGCATCGGTGTACTCGCCGATCAGAGAGGGCAAGTGAACACTCTCCTCTATGAACATCGTCGGGTCCACATGCTGACTTCCGACCACTCGCATGGGAAAGCCATACCGGGTCTGAAATGTTTCCAGCGTGTACTGATCATAATAGGGCATACTTGTTCCCGTCGAGTTCCCGAACGGCCCCGGGAAGTACCACCATTGCACCTCGCCAAGCTGAAGGAAAGGAACTAGGCCGACTTCGACCATGACATCCGCCATCTGCGTATGAACCCGCTCCCAGTACTGTCGAGCTGTCGGCGAAAAGTTCGTCTGTAGTGCGGGAGTGGTCAGAAGGCAAGGCTCGCCATCCGAGTATCGCTGCGCGATCCCTGCCTCTACGGCAGAGTCTCCATGCTCGAGTTCAGTTGAGAACGCAGCGGTGACCTCAAGTCCATAGGCTTGGCAGGTCCTGTAAAACTCCCTCGACCAATCGAGACAAGCCCGATTGATAGCCTGACCAGTTAAGGTGTCGGTCGTCCACTTTCCGTCAGCGGCCCCGTTCAATGTGGCGCTACTGAGATCAAGAAGGAATACTCCCGTCGCGGGCGAAACGCTTAGCGTCGTCGATTCTCCCTGTTTGCCCATCTTGCGCGAATAGATTTTCAATCGCGCACCGGTTGCCTCCGCTCGAATGGCCGTGTAGCCACGATTGAATTCGAGTTCAAAGGCTTTCGCAATTTTTGCCGCGGTATCGCCGAACAAGTTTAGGTGGCGAACTGTTAGTGTGCTCGAAGGCTCTCCCACCGTTCCGATCGCAATCTCAGTGTAAGCGCTCGGAGTCGGAACGCCGACGAAGTCAATCGTTGCCGAAGCGTACTGGTGCCCCTTTCTGTACAATTCGTAGAAAATCAAGGCCCCGACATAGTGATTGACTCTGGCCCGAAAGCCAAGCGAGTAGATCATCCACGCGGTACGTTCGGCTGGAACCGCCAGCGAATGATCGGTATCCCAATCGGTCGCCAAGGTCACTTTTTCAACGGCGGGAAGATCGGAGACCGTGGCTGCAGGAATCGCAATTTCAAGAAAATCGAACCAGAATCGTCTGCCCGAAGCCCCGTTATGGGTCACGTATACGGTATGCTCACCGGGTCCAAAGGCTCCAAGCGGAACGCGAAGCAGCCTATCCTCCCCTTTTCGTCGAAGATTGAAGACTTGAACTGGGCCGTCGTCGACCCGAAATGCGATATTGGGGGCCTGATCGAGCAAACGCGATCCCAGGTACAACTCATGATTTTGAGCGGACCGATACGGAATCACAATCCCGTCTCCATATTGCTCGGCCCAACGAATCGTCCCACCCGAGTAGTTGCCTCGCACCTCCGGTCCCCAACTTGAACCATAATATTGGACCTTTCTCGACGAATTTTCAATCCGTCGAGTGCCCGGTCCAGCAACCCGATACTGGTGAACCAAACCCGTAACGCTCCAGTTCTCGAGACGTACTCGAAATTCACTTCGCTCGAACTCGCCACGCTGAAAATCAGCGGCGTATGTCCAGCGCATCTTCCTCACCTTATCCATGGGAACGGGAAGCCCGCCTTCGTCTTCAAGAGCCGAGAAGTCCAATGTCATCCGCCATTTTGAAGGCGAGGTGCCTCCCGCGAAGTACTGCGCCTCGACATCCCAGACTTCGGAGCCGCCCGGTGAGACGTGTCCATAAGCACCCAGCCGATTTCCATTGGTCCCTGTAGTAGAGTCGAGTAAGGTCTTGCGAGCGCCAAATTCGTCTTCGCCCACGTAGGTCAAGGTAATGGTCGTTCCCGTCCGACTCGCCATCATATTCAGCGAGAAGGCATTGACGCTCGCCGTAATCGCTTCCGCGACATCGGCTAACGTGTCGGTCACGTAGCAAACATGGGTATGGTGTTCGCTCATCCAAGCTAGCCCAACCGCATCCCCCGCACTCACGGATCCTTGCAACGTGAAGATTGCCGTTGCCGGGGTATACGCCCCTTCCAACGGCACCGCATATCGCTTCAGCGGAACTTCATAATAGGTTTCCATATCATCGAGAACAGTCGCATCCTCGACCCAAACACGAAGAAACGGCCATCCAACCGTAGGATAGATCTCCGAGTCCAACGGAAGACAATTCTCACGCATTTCATCATAGGCCAGAACTAACCCGCTCAGTTCCCCATCGGGAAGGTTTCGAAACAACGGATGCTCCCACACAATGTCTCGATTCCATTCGACTACACACCAATCAAACTGTTGCCGCCACGTCCCTGAAACGGTGAACCCCGACGTCGTCGCTTCACTAACCGCCGCTATCGCTGACGGTCGCTCGAAATAGACCTGTAAGTCGCGGTCTGGTCTTAGCTTTTCTAGATATTCAGCCATCGTCTTGCGCTCCTTCGTTAAAGTCGAATCGTTACCGTCAGATCACTTCCTGGAGTGCTCTCCGCACTTTGCGCCACGCTTTCGAC
>JANODS010000792.1:0-3647 GCA_031412835.1 Acidobacteriota bacterium
CCTCCACCAAGCGACTCTTGAATCTTCACGCGGTAGGAACCAATAAATCCTGCCAGACGCAAAAATGCCCGGAACTGGGATAGAACTTCTATCCCCGCTCCGGGCTCAGTTCGCCGCATCGCAGCAGCGATCTAGAAAGTCTTAGCTACTGTCTCACTTTTTCCATCAGCCTTTACTTCGGGAAGGGCGTAGACCTTCACCTCGACGCGACGGTTCTGTTGACGACCCACCCGGGTCTTATTGTCCGCCACCGGTTGCTCGCTTCCGATCCCTAGCATCTGGATCCGCCGTAGCGCAATGTTGTGATTTAACGTCAAGTACTTCACAACCGCCGTCGCGCGACGCCGACTCAATTCTTGGTTGTAGTTCGCGTTTCCAGCCGGATCGGCAAATCCCTGGACTTCAATCACGAACCGTCTCTGGTCCTTAATCGACGCCGCAAAGGCATCCAGCTTAGCCTTGGCATCCACCGTCAAATCCGACTTGTCGAAGCCGAAAACCACGTTCTCGCCCTTCAACATCTGGTAATTGTCCAAGTTCTCGAACATCCGGTCGATGGACCGCTCGTTCGCTGTAGCCTTGCTCACGCCCTGCTCGGCGAGCGTATAAGCGCTGTCGGCTCGAGTCCCGGCCGCTCCAGCGCGGGTCCCCGCGTCCTTTGCCAGTCCAGTAGCTGACTTCGCCTCGCGCTCGGCCTCAGTTGCCAGCTCTTCGGCGCGTGATACCTGCTTCTCGAGCTGGTCTATGTCAGCGCCGTTCTGCTTAATGTCGACCGAATGTTGCTTAGTGGCGGTCTCCACTTGTCCCACCCGGCCGTCCACTGGGGCAACCGTTGCGCGGACAAATCGTTTCGTGGCGCAGCCAGTGCTCGCCATAAGGAAGGTGGCCGAAGCCAGGATCAGGGTGCTTTTATGGGTGAAGGTCATTTGGATAACTCCTCTAATGCAATTCGATCATTGCACGATTCATGCCAAACTACGAAACCCTTTATTATCAACAAGCATTAATCCAACCGATGCAAGTATTACAGACAAACCTTACGCATCCGCCTTAGACACCTGTACAGTTTCCAGACACTTTGCCGTATCCTTACCCATGTATCGTTCCAGCAATGCCCGATCACTCCGTCGGAGGTCCACCAAAATCATCCCGTCCAGCGCGTTGGCAAACTGCGGGTCCACGCTAAACTCCAGCAGCTTCGCCCCCAGCTTGCAGTAATGTCGCAGCAGCACCGGCAACCCTTTCCCATCCGGTTCAATATCGGCGATCGGGGCCCCCAACTCCTCCGGGTCCCGAGCCAACTGCGCCAGCGAATCGATCTCCCATTCCAGCAGGAACTTCGTAAACGGCCGCTTCGGGCTCACCAACCGCGCCAGAGTCGGGTCCTCCTGTCGCGTCTGGAAGTAGCGCACAATCAGCCGACGCGAAACTTCGCAATAGTCGTTGCTGATACTCACCGCCCCAAACAGAACCGGCGCTTCCGGCCGCCGCGCCACGTACTTTGCAATCCCCCGCCACAACAGCAACAGCGGCGCGTACTGCTTCTGATATTCGCAGCGCACAAAACTTCGCCCCAACTCCACCGCCGGCCCGATCCGATCTAAAAACCGCCGATCAAAGTGAAACAACGTCCGCGAGTACAAATCCTCCATCGCCACATCCGCCGTGTGCACCATCCGGTACCCCCCCACCACCTCCTGCTTCTCCCGGTTCCACACAAAAAGGTGCTGATACAGCGCGTCGTATCGGTCCAAATCCAGCGCCTTGCCCGACCCTTCCCCCACCGCCCGAAACGTCACCTCTCGCAACCGGCCTATCTCCCTTAAAATCCTCGGAATCTGCCCCGCCCCCGCGAACCAAACCTCCAACTCCTTCCCGCCGTCGAGCAGTTGTCCCCCCGGCAACGCCGCCACCTCCCGCGCCAACTCCAACCCGCTCAGCGCCACGGCAATCGCCGCCTGACCCGCCGCCCGGGGCAAAACTTGCGGTCTCCCCCGTTGCGCCAAAAAATAAGTCCGCGTCCGCAGATAGTCCGCCGCCGCTCGGTCATCGCCAAAGCTATCCAAAGTCGACGCCGGCACCGGGCGCCCCACCCGCAACTCCACTGGATGCCCTCGCTTATTCAGAAATTCGGCCGGCAGCGCCGCCGTCCGCAACTTCGCATGAACTAACCCCAGTAAGTGAAAATTCACCGAGTTACTACCCGAAAAGTAAAATGGGATCGTCACGGCCCCGCACTTACGCGCCAGCCACGCCGCCGACGGAATCCACGCCGGGTCCACAATCCCCCGTCGTCGAAAGTCAATCGTCGAAACCTCGCCCGCCGGAAACATAACCAGCAACCCGCCCTGCTTGAGCCAAGCCAAACACTCCCGCAACCCCTGCGAATTGAACCGCGCCGCCTGGCTTCGGTCAGCAATCGGGTCCACCCAAATGCAAATATTATTCAGCTCCGTAATCTCGGCCAGTAACTTGTTCGTGACGATCTTGACATCCGGTCGCAACGGCATCAGAATCTGGGTCAAAATCAACCCCTCCAACATGCCATAGGGATGGTTACAAACAATCACTGTCGCCCCCGTCTTTGGGATCCGTTCCAGATCCGGCATGTGACACTGCAACGTCACCCCCAGTTCGTCCAACATCCGCCGGGTCAACACCCGTTCGTCCCCGCCTCGCAACTTCGTATAGAAATTCCGCAGCGCATTCACTTGAAAGGGATCCATGTTGGCTTGAGGTTACGCCCCCTCGGTTTCATCGCAATGAAGAGTTCGTTACCAGGCCAACAACTCACATTCCGCTGCTACAATTAAGGCTCATGTCCGCCTCCGCGCCCCTCAAGACCACCCCCCTCAACGCTATCCATCGCCTCTCCGGTGCCAAAATGGTCGACTTCGGCGGGTGGGACATGCCCGTCCAATACTCCGGCATCCTCGACGAACATCAGACCGTCCGGACCGCCGTCGGCCTCTTCGACGTCTCCCACATGGGCGAAATCGAAGTCCGCGGCCCCCAAGCTCTCGACCTCGTCCAGTGGATCTCCTCGAACGACGCTTCGAAGCTCAAAATCGGCCAAGCCCACTACTCCGGCCTCCTCTATGACCACGGCGGCTTCGTCGACGACATCCTCGTCCATAAAGTAGCCGACGACCACTTCTTCCTCTGCGTCAACGCCTCCAACCAGGACGGAGACTACGCCCACATCGTCAGCCAAAACAAGTTCGAAGCCGAAGTCGAAAATGCCGGCCCCCGCTACTCCCAACTCGCCGTCCAGGGCCCCCTCGGCCCGGCCACCCTCCAGCAACTTACGACCACCGATCTCGCCCCCATCAAGTACTATCATTTCGTCGATGGCGAAGTCGCCGGCGTCCCCGCCCGCATCGCCCGCACCGGCTACACCGGCGAAGACGGCTTCGAAATCTACGTCGCCCCCGCCGAAGCCCCCGGCCTCTGGAACAAGCTCGTCGCCCTCGGCGCCAAACCCGCCGGCCTCGGCGCCCGCAACACTCTCCGCCTGGAAGCCGCCATGGCCCTCTACAGCCACGAAATCGACGCCACTATCAGCCCTCTCGAAGCCGGTCTCTCCTGGATCGTCAAGTTCGATAAAGGCGATTTCTGCGGTCGCGCCAAACTCGCCGAACAGAAAG
>JANODS010000793.1:0-1605 GCA_031412835.1 Acidobacteriota bacterium
AGGATTTCACGGGGGAAATACACCTTTGTGATCAGATACTGGTGCGATACAAGACTGTTGGAAGCGCTCATCAAGGCGGTGCTGAAGAACAGCCACGGCAGCAGCGCGGCGAAAACGAAAACCGGGTAGGCTTCCCCGGCTCCTGGCATTTTGGTCACCACGGAGAAAATTACCGTATAGATCAACATCAGCGCCAGCGGCTGCATCAGCGCCCAGGAAAGTCCGAGTACGGACTGCTTATAGCGGACCTTGACCCGGTGCAACGACAGAGTCAGCAGCAAATCAAAATATCGGGGGCTGTCCCACAAGTGCCGCAGAATGCCCAGTGGGGAAAAAGATGCCGGACCGATAACTCGGACAGATCGCTGAGGTAAGGTAAAGGGTTCTCCCATGCACTTAACTTCCAGTATCGCCTGTATCCAGCCAGACTTTATGGTCTATGCTGTTTAAGATCGAGATCGGTGAAATCGTATGCCCAATCTTTCCTCTATTCTTAGCCGGTTGAAACCAAAACGGCGGCAATTGGGCCATCCCTTCTTTCGGGTTCCGCTTCGCTGGGCCGTTAGCCGCGGCTGGGTCAGCGGTTACTATATCTCTGGCGTTCCCGTTGAAAACCCCTTTTCGGTGCGCTTTCCAAGCGGTGAGCATTTCCTTTATTCCTTCACCGACCCCGAGGGCATCGGCGAGGCGCTTTATTGGAAAGGCGCACTATCAACGGAGCCGGATGTGGCCCCCGTTTTTCTCGAGTATGCCCGTCGGGCCACGGACTTCATCGACGTGGGCGCGAACACCGGTTTTTACAGCATGTTGGCCCATGCGGCCAATCAGAAAATCCGCATCTGGGCCTTTGAACCCAATCCGGTCGTCTACCGGAAGCTGGAACACCATGTTCTTATCAACAAGATGGAGACGTCTTGTCAGCTTTACGCCATGGCGCTGGGCGAGACCGCCGGGGTGGTCAAATTGCAGATTCCTGAAGACGCTACGATGGCCCATGTCGTCGGTGACGGCGACGAAGGCATCGAAGTGCCGATTCAGCCCCTCGACGCGGTGATTTCTCCGCGGGATAAGGTGGATCTGGTCAAAATCGACGTGGAGGGTCACGAACTGGCTGTTTTTCGGGGCATGCGGCGCATTCTGCACGAGCAGCAGCCGCCGGTTTTCTTCGAATGCCTCCCCGGCTCACCCTGCCTGGAGATGGAAGCGGTGCTAAACGAAGCGGGCTATCGCCTGTATCACCTCCGCGTCGGCTCCGCGCCGATTCCGATAGACGGCCTGGACCCGGAAAACCGCGATAGCCATAACTTCCTAGCGCTTCGCGGCTAGCGTCATGCCCGGGAATACGCCGGAGTATAGCCGCTCCACGCTTTGCTCAAAGGCCTGCTGACTGAACTTGGTTTCTACCGTCCGTTTACCAGCCTCGCCTAGCCGCCTCGCGAGGGCGGGGTCACTCACCAGTCGGCCAATCGCTTCCGCCAGCGCCGTCGCGTCGCCATGGGGCACCAGGAGGCCCGTCCTGCCGTCTTCGACGACCTCAAGAATTCCATCAAGGCCCGTTGCCACGACGGGTCGGCTATGACTCATCGCCTCCAGCAACACGAGCGG
>JANODS010000794.1:0-7271 GCA_031412835.1 Acidobacteriota bacterium
CCCAATGGCGCAACGGCCTTGATCTTGTCTCCCGCCCATTCGTCGTAAGTCCGTCGAAGACCTTCTGGCTGTAAATCGTGCCACGCCTGCCACACCGCGCGGTTCAGCGGCGTCTTTACCATCCCGGGGTTCACCGTGTTCACCCGCACGCCGTACCCCGCCAGGTCCTTCGCCAGGCACTGCGCAAAGTTGATGTTCGCCGCCTTGCTGGCCGAATATGGTGGGTCCGTCTGCGACCCGATCTGCCCGGCCACGGACCCGATGAACACCATGGTCCCCATCCGCCGCTCCATCATCCCTGGTGCCAGCGCCTGGGCGACATGCAGCATGCCCATCACGTTCACTTCGAGTACCCGGTGCCAATCGCCCGGGGCAAGGTTTAAGAACGGAAAGCCAAATTTACCGGAGCCCATTGCGGCGGCGTGTACCAGATGGCGCACCGGCCCTAGGCGGCTCTCGGTATCGCGCAGCGCCTCGGCGACGGACTCGACCGAACTGACGTCCACTTGGGCCGGCCCGTTCCGATCCCAGATCGCCACGTGGCATCCCTCGCGCTCCAATGCCTGCGCACACGCCAGTCCAATGCCGCTCGCTCCGCCTGTGACGACGGCGACGTTTCCGCTTAGTTCCAAGTCCATCCGAACAGTCTAACGGTTCGCTTCCGCCATTACCTTTCGAATGGCCGCCATTGTCACATCCGACGGTTTGAAGTTGCCGAACCGGTAGCCCTCGGCGATGCGCATCGGGGTCCAGCCGAACTTGTTCTTCCGGTCCCAGATTTCTCGCTTGGCTCCGCGCTGGGCCAGTAGCAGTACAGCGCTGGGCATGTTCTTGTAGGCCGCGCCATGCATCGCAGTCTCGCCGTTCTGGTCCACGGCGTCGATATCGTTGCCCATTTCAAGCGCCACTTCGAGCGCCTGTACGACCTCCGCCTCCGTCCCGGCGTCTTCGCCCGGCGACCGCGTCCCCAAACCCGCCGCCGCCATCAACGGCGTCGAACCGTTCTCGTTCGGCAACTTCGGATCGGCTCCGAGCTTGGCCAACTCGCGCATCAGCTCCGCGTCCGCCGTTCGCGCCGCGAGGAAAAATGCTGTCCCGCCGGCCGTGTTCAAGCCGGTCATTCCCACACTGATCTTCTTCGGCATGCGGGCGTTCACGTCCGCGCCCTTGGCTACCAATTTCCGCACGAACTCCAGGCTGGTCATGCTGCCGGATCCATCCGGGGCCGGATCGTTGTCTCCGCCGCCGGGCTTTCGGACCCACGTCACCACATGCAGCGCGGCGTAGCCCGGTCCGTCCGCATTCGGATTGGCCCCGGCGTCGAGCAACCACGCCCCGAGTTCGAAGTGAGCGTTCAAGGCGGCCAGAATCAGCGCCGTCGTTCCTGGTCGAGGGGACCGCGCCGGTGCGGCGCGCCGCCCGCCCGTTGGGGTTGTATCGTTCACGTCCGCGCCCGCCTTGACGAGAGCCTTTACGGCAGGGAGCTGACCTTCGCGCACGGCAAACAGCAGCGGGGTATAGCCGGAGTCGAGCCGCTCGGCCACATCGGCCCCGGCCTTGACTAGCTCTTCGATCACACCGACGTGACCTTCCGCGGCGGCCCAGTGCAACGCCGTCTGCCCGTACTTCTTTTCCTTGCTTTTGACGTTGGCGCCCTTGACGAGCAACGCCCGAACTGCCTCGACGCTGCCGGTCCGCGCCGCCGTCATCAGCGCTGTTTCGCCGCCTGGCAGCTCGGCATTGGGATCGGCCCCGGCTGCAAGCAACCGGGCCACCATTTTGCCGTTGCCATTCGTACACGCCAGGGAAAGCGCCGTCACGCCATAACGGTTGGCGGCTTTCACGTCCTCTCCGGCGCGGAGCAACCGCTCCACCGCGGCCATGTCGTCGCGGTGCGCCGCTTCATGCAACGCGGTTGTTCCGTCGGCGGCCAGCAAGCCACCTGCTACTACCAGTCCTATCGCCCAGCGTCGCATTTTCAGATCGTCAACTCGGGGATTTTGCCGTTGCTATCGGCGAAGGAATCGAGGCGCGCACCGACGCGGTCGAGCAGCGTCAAATGCAAATTCGCGAGCGGCGTCGGCTTGTCGTAACGGATGTGCCGACCGCCCGCTTTTGTACCGGCCAAGCCGCCTGCCACCAGGATGGGCAAGTTCACGTGATCGTGCTTGTCGGGGTTGCCCATGCCGCTGCCGTAGAGGTAGATCGAATGGTCCAGCAACGTGCCGTCGCCGTCCGGGGTGGCCTTTAGCCGTTCCAGGAAATAGGCAAACAGGGAGAGATGGTAAGCGTTGATCTTGGCGACGCGGGCGAGTTTTTCGGGGTCGCCGCTGTTGTGTGTGAGCGGGTGATGCGGATCGGAGACGCCGATTTCGGGATAAGTCCGGGTGCTGGTTTCGCGGGCGAGTTGGAAGGTAATGACGCGGGTCACGTCGCCCTGGAGCGCGAGCACCTGCAGGTCGAACATCAACTTCGCGTGGTCGCCGTAGGAAGCGGGCACGCCGACGGGACGGTCGAGATCGGGCAGCTTCGATTCGGCGGTGGCCTTCTCGGCCTTCTGAATCCGGCGCTCGACTTCGCGGACGGTGTCGAGGTACTCGGCCATCTTGATGCGGTCGCCGGGTCCGAGCTTGCGTTGGAGACGGGCGATGTCGGCGCTCATCCAGTCAAGCAGACTCGCGTCTTTCCGCAGTTCGGATTGGCGATCCTTCGCGGTGCCGCCGTCGCCGAACAGCCGTTCAAAAGCGATACGGGGATGCGCTTCGGCGGGCAGCGGAGTGGTCGGGGTTGACCACGATAAGTTGTTTTGATAGACGCAGGCGTAGCCGTTGTCGCACTGGCCGACCGTGGTCAGCAGGTCCATCGAAAGTTCGAGGGAGGGAAGACGGGTGCCTTGGCCGATCTGCTGCGCGGCGACCTGGTCGGCGGTGGTGGCGAGATGGTAGTCGGTGCTCTCGGTCCACTTCGCGGTTGCGGCGCTTAAGAACGCCGCGTTCGAGGTGGCATGGGTTCCGGGATACGCGTTCCGGAGTTCCATGTTGCTCAAGATGGTGCACTGGTCGATCACCGGGGCGAGGCTCTTCAGGATCGGCGAAAGTTGGCGGAGGTCGCTTCCGGGCGGCGTCCAATCCTTAATATGCGCGCCCATCGGGATATAGACATAGCCCAAGCGCCGGACCGGCTTCGCCGGGGATGCCGCGAGCGCGGTCATCGACGGCAGCATGGCATCGAGCAGGGGTAGCGCCAGCGACGCTCCCATTCCACGCAGCAGGGCTCGCCGCGGCAGGGCTTTTTTCGTAATGATCATTGGGCTCTCCTCAACTGAAACGACGGGCTGCCGGCTATCCCTTGAATGAACGAGGAGAACCGGAAATCGGACTTCTGCGCTTGCCGCACGATCTGTCGCACTGCCGGGGCGTCGGTAAACTCCATGCCGCGGCCGAGCGAATAGGTCAACAGCTTCTCTGTAATGGTTGTAGCAAAAAGTTCGGGCCGCGTCAGCAAGGCTTTCTCCAGGCCCGCGACGCCGGCAAATTTAGCACCGTCCGGCAGGCCACCGCTGACGTCGACCGGCGTGCCATCTTCAGCTTGCCGCCAGCGACCGACGGCGTCAAAATTTTCGAGCGAAAAGCCCACGGGGTCCATCAGCTTATGGCAGCCGGAACAGGCCGGATTCTTGCGGTGCTCGCTGAGGCGTTCGCGCATGGTCATCTTCTTTAGGGCGGCTTTGGCTTCGTCGAGGGCGGGTACATTCGGGGGCGGGGGCGGCGGAGGAACGCCGAGTATGTTGTCGAGGATCCACTTGCCGCGGATGACGGGGGAGGTCCGCGTGGCGTAGGAGGTGACGGTGAGAATGCTGCCTTGGCGGAGCAGACCGCCCCGCATGGTCTCGGGCCCGAAGGTCACTTTCCGGAAGCGGCTTCCGTAGACGTTCGGCACTCCATAGTGCTTGGCGAGGCGCTCGTTGAGAAAGCTGTAGTCGGCGCGGAGCAGGTCGAGGACGCTGCGGTCTTCGCGCATAACGCTTTCGACGAACAGGTGGGTCTCCTTGCGGAAGGCCTTGCGGAGGTTGTCGTCGAAGTCCGGGAAGGCGCGCATATCGGGCGTAATGGAGGCTAGATTGCGTAGGTAGAGCCACTGGTCGGCGAAGTTCGTGACGAGCATTCGGGACCGTTCGTCGGCCAACATCCGCTTCACTTGCTTTTGGAGCACGGCTGGCTGATGAAGGTCTCCGCGCACGGCTGCGGCGAGTAGCTCTTCGTCGGGAATACTGCTCCAGAGGAAGAAAGACAGGCGGGAGGCGAGTTCGAGGTCCGTGATCCGATACACCGATTTTGGGGCGGCGCTGGCCGGGTCCTGCTCGACGCGAAACAGGAATTCAGGGCTGACGAGGACGGCGCGGAGGCCCATTTCGATGCCTGCTTCGAACCCTTCGCTCTTGCGGGCTTCGCGATAGAACTTGAGCGGCACGGCTAGATCGGCCTCGGTTGAGGGCCGACGATAGGCCCGGCGCATGAGGCCGGAGAGGATCTTCTTGGCGCAGGGTTCGTCCTCAGTCTTGCAGACGAAAATCGCTCGGCGGCTCGGGGTATCGCCGGGGCCTTTGACGGCGTAGGGTCCGTTGACGGTGACGGAGAAAACGGCCGGGGTGATGCGCGGGTGGCGGTCCATGTTGAAGTGCGCTTGGTAGGGCTGCCGTTCGGTCTCGAGCAGGGTGGAACTCAGCTTGGGGAACGCGGCGGCCAAGACGTGGGGGCCGGCGCTGACACGGAGGCGGACGTTGAACTCGCGATCAACAACGGAGTGGTCCTGCCCTTGTCCGGGGGGCTTGGCGGTGAATGCTTGGATCCGTTCGCCGTCGAGCATCAACTCAACGACGTGGTTGCCGCGGAGGCCTTCGACATGTTCGTTGCGGTCGCGCTGGAGGCGGATTTGGATCTCGTACTCAGCGTCGAGCGGGAAGGTGTACTTTACGATGGTCCCGCCGCGGGTGCCTAGGGGCAGGTCTTCGAAGTGCTCTTCTTGAGTCAGGTCCGGCGGGAGCATGACGGTTTCACCGCCGGCTTGTTTGGGAGGAATCCCGATGGCCAGCCGGGTGATCTTGCGGGCCGCGCCCAGGTAGCGTTCGAGCAAGGTCGGGGAGAGATTTCCCACGGTCACGTTGTCGAACCCGTGGCTCGAGTCATCGCTCGGGAGGAGGCCGGTGACGTCGACATCGACGGCCAGCAGATCGCGAATGGCGTTCTGATACTCGGTTCGGTTCAACCGCCGAAAGGTATCGGTGCGACCGGGGTCCACCTTGCCGGCGTCCAGCTTTGACTCCAAGGTTGCGACCAGATTCTGATAGTCGGCCTCTTTCGGCCGAGGCAAACCGACGGGCGGCATGGTCCGGCCGCGCACTCGCCGCAGCACTTTTTCCCAGGTCGCCGTGTCGTCTGCTTTGGCGGTATCCAGCGCTAAACCAGCGGCTTTTGCGGTGCCGTTGTGACAACCGACGCAGTACTGATTAATGACTGGCTGCTGGGCCAGCAACAGGGCCGGAAAAAGGGCGACAACTCGGAGCATGACCAAACTATATCGCGAATATTACTCCCACGCCCGGTCCTTGATGAACTGCGCGTGGGCCGGGAGTGGGGCCTCGGTGCGGAAATACTTGCGATAGGTGCCAATCCAGTCGGTGGCGATCTCTTCCTGGGCGGTGGCTAACTCCAGCCTACCGTTGCAGACCATGGTCCTTAGATAGTCCTCGAGCGCATCCTTCACTCGGGCGTTCCAAACGCTGCCGGCGTAGGGCTGCGGCCATAGGTTTTTCACGTCTTCGGCGCCGCCGAGGGCGGGGGTAATGAGGTAGTCGACTTCGTAGGCCTTCGGTTTGGGATCTTTGATTCCGTACTGGGTGAAGACGACAGCGGCCATCTCGCGCGGCGCGGTCCGGTCGTCGTCTTGCGCGAGGGCGACGCAAACTTGTTGCTGGGTCATCGGTCGGGTCGCCCCTGGAGTAAGGCTAGCGTTTGGCAAATCGGTCCGTCGTTGGCTCCACCAGATGCCGATGCCGATCACGAGAGTCGCCGCTACCGCCGCGTACATCCACTTTGGCGTCTTGCTGGGTCGGTGCACGGCCGTGAACTCTCCGAGCGCCTTTTCCAGGACCCTGTAGCGGGCTCGGCAGATCGAGCAAGTTTTTAGATGTTGGTCCCCTGGTTCGCCGTCCATTACCGCCATCAGCTCCGCGTCGTCGAGGTGTTTCATCGGGTCTTGACCTCTGCCAACATCGCCAACCACCGTGCCAGCGAGGACGCCGCGGCGGGAAATCGCTCGGCGCCTTTTTCCGCGACCGGGCCGGGGCGGGATGTGGCGAATCGGCCTTCGAGTGTTCGCCAGCGCGGTTCGAAAGTCATCGACCCTCCACCTCGGCCAACTTCCCCAACGTCCGTGCCAGCGACGACGCGACCGTTCCCAGCGACATCTCCAATACTTCGGCGATCTCGCGGTAGCGGAGCCCTTCCGCCCGCAAAACCAGGCAGTACCGATCGCGCTCCGGCAGGGCGGATACAACCGCCTGCAATCGCTCCTGCCGTCGCTTCAGCGACGCCAACTCCTCGGGGCTCGGCCCGGGATCGCGGACCTCGATACTTTCGGCTACGCGGCCCAGTTGCATGCGCCGTTTCAGCGCCAAGTTGTGTCCTACTCGAAACACCCAGCCCCGCAGATTGTCCTGGGCTCCGTCCCGTTGTAGGTGGTGCCCCAGCGCCAGGAAGACTTCCTGCGCGACGTCCTCGCTATCCGCCTTCGTCAAGCCCATCGCGGCGAGGTAGCGGAGCAGGGGCGCTCGCCACTGCCCGTACATCCGGGCGAGAGGCCAAGTTTGCTCTGGCCAAAAGGCTACATTCGACACCTCTCCAAAATACTCTGAACAACTGCCGCCCTGCCGGAATATAGCTTCGTGACCTTTCTTCCGCTCTTCGCCACGGTCCTGACGCTCACCGTCACCGACCCCTCTGGCGCGCCCATGGCCGTCTCCGGGCATATCGACAACCTCGCCTCCGGCGTCTCAACCCGTGTTCGTAGCGATGCCCAGGGCCGCGCCAGCCTCGATCTGCTCGTTGGCCGCTATCGTCTTTCGCTCGCCCACCCGGGGTTCGCTAGCCAGGTCCAAGTCTTCGATCTTGTTGGCTCGCTGGCGAAGTCCGTCACGATGACCGTCGGGGCTTCCGCCTATTCCGTAGACGTTGTTAGCCCCACTCCGCTCCCGGGCCTTGACCGCACTCGCG
>JANODS010000795.1:0-1281 GCA_031412835.1 Acidobacteriota bacterium
GTAGCCAATGCGATGCCCGCTTCGCCGCGCACTCTCGCGCAACCTTGAATATCTCGCTTAGCGCTCATAGGTACGGAACTTGGGGAGAACGGCTTTTCGCTCGCTACCCGTGGATGCTTTGGTACTTTGGGAGTTCCAAGAGAAGCCGAAATACCCATTGCACACCGGCACGGTGGGACGAGCATCCTGGAACGATTTAGAAATGACCGAAAATCACCCAACATCCGAGATCATTCTCTACCAGACCGAGGACGGCATTACCCGCGTGGAAGTCCGTCTCCAGAATGAAACCGTACGGCTCTCGCTGGCGCAGATGGCCGATCTATTCCAGCGAGATAAATCCAGCATTTTTAAGCAAGTGCGGGATATCTTCGCAGAAGGCGAACTCGCGTCGGAGGCAACCGTTGCAAATTTTGCAATAGTTCAATCCGAGGGTGAGCGGGAGGTGGCCCGAGAGATCGATCACTACAACCTGAACGTGATCATTTCGGTTGGCTACCGCGTGAAGTCCCATCGGGGCACTCAGTTTCGGATCTGGGCTACTCATCGGCTTCGGGAGTACATCATCAAGGGCTTTACCCTCGACGATGATCGGCTGAAGCAACGTGGCGGCGGCAACTACTTCGACGAACTCCTTGCGCGAATCCGAGACATCCGTTCCTCGGAACGGGCGTTCTGGCAAAAAATCCTGGACATCTATGCGACCAGTATCGACTACGATCCGAGGGTAGATGAGTCTCAGAAGTTCTTCGCCACCATACAGAACAAAATGCACTGGGCCGCTCACGGCAACACCGCCGCCGAAGTGATCTTCCGCCGCGCCGACGCAAGGAAACCCAATATGGGACTCTCGACTTGGCGAGGCCAGCGTCCAAGAAAGAATGATGTCGCTGTCGCAAAGAACTAACTCCACGAGGACGAGTTGAAGGCGCTGAACCTCATCGTCGCAGCTTATTTGGACTTCGCCGAACTTCAATCGCTGTCACGCCGTGCAATGCATATGCGGGAGTGGGTAGGGAAGTTGTATGATTTTCTACGGCTTACAGAACGGGAAATCCTGACCCATGCAGGACAGATCTCGCACGATCAAGCACTCGACCGCGCGGGTGAAGAATTTCGAAAGTATCGCGAATCAATTGCGAACGAGCCTACGCCAGTGGATCGGGACTTCGAAGCCGCTGTCGATGAGCTGAAGAAGATTTCCAGTCGGACACCAAAGAGCGCCCCGCCAGCGTCTACCGGGCCGACGAAGCCGCGTGGCAAGAAGGGGACGGATTGAAG
>JANODS010000796.1:0-3325 GCA_031412835.1 Acidobacteriota bacterium
CTTCTCGATCGCCGTCTCTTTCTTCTTCCCCAAAACCGAGCAGAGCTACACCATCGCCGCGCAGCAGAACGCCGACGACAAGGGCCGCGGCTGGACCATCGACGTCGGCTCTCGGGTACCTTCGTTCCGCCTGATCGGCGACGATGGCAAGAATATCGAGATCCGCGCCAGCCATCTGAGTCAAATGGAACAGGGCTCGTGGAACCATCTCGTCGTCTCCTACGATGGCACCCGTCACCAGTCCGGCCTCAGCCTCTACCTCAACGGCAAGGCAGTTCCCACGCAGGGTGCCGGCAACCAGAACGTCCAACTTCCCGGGCGCATCGACTCGTCCTCGCCAGTGCTTTTGGGCAAGTTGCTGGCTGGCGGCGAGATCGCCGACTTCCGCATTCTGAAGCGGGCCGTCAGCGAAACCGAAGCCCGACTACTCGCCGATTGGCCAGCCATACGCAAGGGAGAAGACCGCGAAGCGCTGCGGACTTACTACCTCTTCCATCGGGACGAAACCTACCCTAAACTCGCCGCTGAACAGGCCAAACTACAGAGCGAAGCCAAGGCCATCGCCCGTCGCGGAGCGGTGACTCACGTCATGCAGGAACGGGCTGGCTCGATGCCTTTCGCCAACATTCTCTTTCGCGGGGCCTACGACCAGAAGCGCGAAAAGGTGGAAGCCAACACGCCCAGCGTCTTGCCGCCGATGGGGGCCGATCTTCCGCGGAATCGCTTGGGCCTTGCCCAATGGCTGCTGAAGCCGGAGAACCCTTTGACCGCCCGCGTCGCCGTGAATCGTATGTGGCAGGAGCTGTTCGGCGACGGCCTGGTTCGTACGGCGGAGGACTTCGGTAGCCAAGGCCAGGCTCCCGTGAACCCGGAGTTGCTCGACTGGCTCGCCGTCGATTTTCGCGAAGGCGGCTGGGACGTGAAGCGCTTCTATAAGCAGGTGATGCTCTCGGCCACCTATCGCCAAGCCGCGGTCGCTACATCGGAGAAGCTTGCGCGGGATCCGGAGAATCGCCTGCTGAGCCGGGGGCCTCGCTTCCGCATGGATGGCGAGATGGTCCGGGACTATGCCCTCGCCGCCAGCGGCCTGCTCGCCGGTGAAATCGGCGGGCCCAGCGTGAAGCCTTATCAGCCTGGGGGCGTCTGGGAGACGGTTGCTATGAACGGCTCGAACACCCGCTTCTACCAAGCCGATGGCGGCGACAAGCTGTACCGTCGGAGCGTTTACTGGTTTTGGAAACGCAGCGCCCCGCCAGCCAGCATGGAGATCTTCAACGCCCCGACTCGTGAAGCCTGCACCGTCCGGCGGGAGCGGACGAATACGCCGCTGCAAGCGCTGGTTACGATGAACGACGTGCAGTTTGTGGAAGCGGCGCGGGTGCTCGGGCAGCGCGCTTATAAGGTTTCGACGGAGTTCGATCCGCGGGCCGATTTCCTTGCCGGGGCTGTTCTCGGTCGGCCTTTGGCCACGGCGGAACGGCTGATCGCGAAGAGGTCGTATCAAGAGTATTTGCGCCACTATGACGCCAATCTGGCGGACGCGAAAAAGCTGATGAGCGCGGGGGCCACTCCGGTCGACGCGGCGGTCGCGCCGGCCGAAGGCGCGGCGTTGACGATGCTCGCGAACCAACTGCTGAACCTTGACGAAGTGTTGACGAAGTAGCTAGGGAACCCAGATCACGTAGACGAGATAGCAGGCCAAAGCGCCCGCGGCCATGGTGATCATCCCGGCCATCCGCTTTCGTTGCAGGAACCACATCAGCACCAAGCCCGACAGGCTCCAGGCCGGCCCGGTGTCGCGGCCCTTGTGGAGGTTGTTCATCACCGCCGTGAGGCCCATTTTCGTCTCGGTTACGTCGTACTTGCCGGTCGCGCGGTCCAGCACGACGTCGGCCGAATAGCCGGGGCCCTTGAAGGCAATGCCGAGTTGACTATCGTCGATGCGGAACTCGCTCAGGGCGGTCTTAATGCTGTGATTCTTAGGTGTTCACGCGGGCGGCACCTGGCCCCGCACTTGGTTGATCCGCATTTGGGCCGCGAACCCGTCGGTGTGGTTCAACGTCAGGCCGGTCACCGCAAAGAACAGCAGCAGCGCAAAGCTGACCATTGAGAGGTAAATATGCAGCCAGCGCGAGACCGTTGCCGGTTTTTCGGTATTCAAGGGAAGCAGAAGCGATTTCGACATTGCCAGAAAGCGGCACCGTTTTCGGGGTGCCGTTGAACTCCATTTCGTGACGGATGAGTTGATAGGTGCCGTGCTCGCCGCGGCTTCAATGCAGATGGCGTATTTGCCGGGCTTCACGGCTTGGCCCTTGCCGTCCTTGCCGTCCCACTTCACGGTGTACTTGCCGGGGGCTCGCGTCGCGCTCGCGATGGTCGCGGCGATAGCGGTTCCTTCGGCCATAGATCGCAGTTTGTCGCCGCGGTACCAGCCTTTCAGATCCGACCACCACCGCGTCTTCTGCACCCAAAGGCTGAGGGTGCGGATGGGGAACTTGTCGGACTCTTCGATCCACACGGCAACGTACGGGCGGCGGTACCGTTGGTCTTCGATGCGCGCCAGTTCAAAGTTGACGGCCAGTTCCATATCGCTCGGCTTGGCGGGCGGTGCTTGCGCGAACGCGGCCCAGCCGGGGCTTGAGATTCGGCGGCCGTTTGCGGCGAGCAGAAGGTATTCAACTCCGGGCACGGAGCGGGCGAGGCGTTCGCCTTCGGCGACTTCGGCGACCGCCATTGCGGTGGCCAGCGCCCCGGCCGTTACTGCGTCGCGGGCGATGACCGTTGCGCCGCGGACCGCGGTGGCTGTGTCCGCCGTGCGGGGGTCGAGTAGATGAGAGTAGTGGTGGCCTCCAATCAAGTAGTCGCGGCGATAGTCGCCGCTGGTTGCCACGGCGCGATCCTGTACGGCCAGCCGTGCCGCTGTTCCTTCGTTCGGGTCGCGGACATCGATCATTTGGCTCAGATCCCCGCGAACGACCATGTCACCGCCGAGGTTGATGATCGCCCCTAGAATCGGCGTCGCCAAAGCCGCCTCGGCCGCTCGATCCAGCACATAGCTTTTGGCCAAACTGGCGAACACCTGCGGCGTCGTCGATAGCCGGGTCGCAGTTCGATTGGCCTCGTTTCGTCGCCAGTGCCGCTGCTGGATTTGCGCCACCGCCACAGCCCGCGCGGCGGGGGAGGGAACTCGTCCTTGCACCCAGAGTTCCCCCGCCACCGCGACCGCCGGGTCGACCAGCCCACCCAAACGATTCCGCCAAAGGTCATAGGCCGTAAGCACCGCCCAAAGGTCTTCGGAGACGGCGATGGATTCGTTCCGCGAACG
>JANODS010000797.1:0-1732 GCA_031412835.1 Acidobacteriota bacterium
GTCGAATCGAAAACCCTCCAAATGGTCCTCGAAGACACCTTTACCTTCTTGAACGAAGCAAACGAACCGGACGAACCCGTCACCTCCGATCCCGATCAACTGCTCGCCGTATCGTTTGCCGGTAAGGACAACGACGTGATCTATCGCAACATGCAGCGCTACGTCGCCTCGATCGAAAGAAGCCACCAACGCTGTCTCAAAAACCTGCACCACGCCCAGGAAAAACGTCGGACTTTGCCGCCCCCGCCGCCAGCTCAGCCGGAAGAAGTCAAAGTAGCCACGACCAACTCCCCGCTCCCCGAATTTGGCTTCGAATCGCAATTCGCCCCGACGGCTCCCAGCAGCACCCCGGCTTACACCGACCGCTGCTGACCCCGCTTCGTTTCGTAGAACCCCGCCGACTTCGAACCGTTCTTTGATCTTTGAAAATCGAAAAACCACCCGCATCGCCCGAAGTGTCTCGACCGGCCTGCCACGCCCTCCCGGGAATTGGCTTCGAATCGAAATCCGTTTCTACCGGCGAGCCGTCCGCCACCCATCAGCCCGCTGAATCAACCCCTTGCCGATCCTCCAACGGCTCCGAGGAGTTTGGGTTCGAATCGAAATCCGTCCCAGCGGTCCCGTTCACCGCCCGGCTTCGAACCGGAAGATCGAAAACCACCCGCACCGCCAGAACTGTCTCGACCGTCTTACAAAGCCCTCCCGGCAATTGGCTTCGAATCGAAATATGGCCCCGTCGATCCGTCCGCCGCTCATCAACCCTCACCGGTCGAGGCGCAGTCCATCGACGCGAACCCCACCGTGCGCACCACCAACGGCGCCGTCCGTTCCGTCCGCATACCCGCCGACCGCGGCGTCATCCGCGAACGCTGCAACTGCGCCAGCTCCATCTACCACTCGCTACAGCTCAGCCTCGAAAAACGCCTCTCCCGCAACTTCTTTGGCCTATCACATGTTCCTCTCCGGCCGAGACATGGCCCGCCTCGGACTCGTCAAGGCCAACGGCGGAAAATGGAACGGCCATGGCCGACAAAGTCGGCGACGCTCACGTCCCGCAAAAAGTCTTGTAACCCATATTCCCCCCCGGTGCCGGACCCGCATACCCCTCCCACCCCGCCCGCTCCGTAAACGGTGCCGCCAGCACCGCGCACAACGTCTCAAACGGCGCAAAATCAGCCCGCTCCGTGGCCGCCGCCAGCGCCGCCTCCACCTGATGATTCCGCGCAATATACACCGGGTTCACCCGCTACATCGCCTCCGCCCTCGTCTCCTCCGTCGCCCCCTCCCGCGCCAATCGCGCCCGCCATCTCTCTCCCCAAGCCCCCAACTCCACCCCCCGCGCCAACCCCCGAAACGTCTGCGTATAGTCCATCCCCCCCGCCTCCATCGTCTGCAACAACCCCCGCGCCAACTCCGCGTCCCCCGCCTCCTCCGTCATCAACCCCAACTTCGCCCGCATCCCCCGCTCCCAGTAGCGTTCATACAAATCGCCAAACCGCTGCAACTCCGCCGTCGCCGCCTCCACATTCCCATCCACCAGCGGCAGCAGCGTCTCCGCAAACCGAGTTAAATTCCAAAGCGCAATCTCTGGCTGTTGCCCATACGCATACCGCCCGCCCCGATCAATCGAACTAAACACCGTCATCGCCCGATACTGATCCACAAACGCGCAAGGCCCATAGTCAATCGTCTCCCCCGAAATCGCCATATTGTCCGTGTTCATCACCCCATG
>JANODS010000798.1:0-1369 GCA_031412835.1 Acidobacteriota bacterium
CCCGCCCCTTGGACCTCGCAGCAATCGAAATTCGCCACCGCCCGCGATTCCGTCCGCGTACTCAAGGGTCACCCCGGCTCAGGCAAAACGACGGCCCTGCTCCACGCCGCCGACCACACCAGTTCGACTAACATCCTCTACCTCACTTACTCGGCCGATCTCGCATCGCTTGCCCGAACTTACTTCGACCGTTACTGTTCGTCCTCCCGTGAGTATCACGTCACCACCTTCCCGCATTTTCTCCGCACGCTCCTCAACGTCGACCTTCCCATCACCCCCCTGGCGGAACTCCGCCAACGCTTTCGCGTCGAAATCGCTTCAATGTCCCGTACGCTCGGCCCCTGGGCGAGCGACCTCCCCGCCCTCTTCGACGAGTTTCACGCCCACATTATCGGCGGCGCCTTGCCCGCCCGCGTCGCTCGATTCAAGGCCGCCCCCACCCAACGCATCGTAGAGGCCGACTACATCGTCAGCCGTTCCCGCTCCCTTGGCCGAGGACCGGCCGAGCAAGCCCACGCCGCCGCGGTCCGCCTCGAAAAGGCTTCCGGCCCACTCGCTCCGCGTCTCTTCCCCGACCTCAATCTCGCCTGGACTGCCATCGAACAACTCCCGCAACTTTCCGCCTCCGCCCTTCCCTGGGATTGCATTGCCATCGATGAATGCCAGGACCTGACGCCCATCGAAACTTTTTTCATCGCCCGCCTCGCCGTTCGCCTTCGGCAACTCCACGGCCGCCCCATACCCCTGCTCATCGCCGGCGACGAGGCCCAAACCGTCCGCCCGACCGACTTCGAATGGGCCTGGCTCAACGATATCTTCCACGCCGAACTCGCCACCCCAGCCGTCCACAAGCTCTCTTCCAACCTCCGCAGCCCTCGCCAAATCGCCGAATTGATCAACAGCGTCTGGGACCTTTACGGCTACCTCGACAAGGCGGACCGCCCATCCGGTCAAGGTTGGGCCGCCATCGACGACGACTCTCCCGACCAGATTCTTTACTGCGCCGCCGCCCCGGGCGAAGATCTCTCGGCCCTGCTGGCGGACCTCTCCTCGCGCGAAGGCCTCGCCCTGGTGGCCTTCGGCAATCCTCCGCCCGGCCTCCCCCAAGCGCTCACCCCCGCCGAAATCAAGGGCCTCGATTTCCACTCGGTCTGCATCATCGACGGCGGCGAGCAGCTTGAAAAAATCGTTAATAGCTCGGTCTCGGCGGAGGATTGCCGAAGGCCACCAGGGCGAGACCCTCGCGCGAGGAGAGGTCCGCCAGCAGGGCCGAGAGATCTTCGCCCGGTGCGGCGGCGCAGTACAGAATCTGGTCGGGAGAGTCGTCATCGATGGCGAGCCGGCGGGAGAGGTGGTCAATGTCCGCCGA
>JANODS010000799.1:0-1178 GCA_031412835.1 Acidobacteriota bacterium
TACGGCGACGACGAGAAGGCCGAAGAATACGCGGATGGAATGCCAGAAGCGGGGCCCGTCCTGGGCGGCGAGGGCGGAGGTGAATTCGCCCGATTGCTTGTTAAACAGGACGTCGAACTGGGTGCTAGCGACGAGGAGTAAGAAGAGCCCGAACAGCAACCAGCGGGCGCTGCGTTTATCCTTCGAGAACCAGTATGGCTTGGCATGCCGGAAGCACCGTTTGAGGAGCTTCAAGTTCAGTTTGTGCATCGAAGAGGTCGCCATGAATCGTCCTGCTTCAAGCACTTAGATGGCCAATTAGTCCGTTTCCCGCTCCCAGACGAGTTCGCGGATGCTGATGGTGGTGGCCGTGAGGATCAGGCGATTGGCGGTGAACTGGTAGCTTCGTTTTAGATCGGTGCCGACCCAACTGGGGACGAGGCAGCCCTGGACGTGATGGGTGACGGTCTTCGTTTTTTCATCAATGTCGAAGGTGCCGAAATAGGAGGCGAAACCGTCGACGGCGTCGCGGATTTCGTCGGTCGTCGCGTTGCCGGCGACGAGGCCGACGCCGGAGGGAACGGAGCAATGGCGGCCGGGGCGCATGAGTTGGGCGGACATGCGTCCGGCTTTGTCATACGTGATGCGACCGATGGGTTTTTCGCCGTAGGGGTATTCGATGCGGCCGTCTTTGAAGCGGCTTTCGCAGCGGATGAGACGCCAGACGCCGAGGAAGCGGTCGCGGGTGGAGGGGGCGGCTTGGAGTGCCGAGGCGGCCGCGAGGGTTCCGATGAGTTGGCGTCGTTTCATTTGGTTTTAGGGCTCGGAGGAGAAGGCGAGGAGGACGTTGCCGGGCATGCCGCCGAAGCGGGAGTAGCCGGAATTGACGAAGAGCATGCCGCCGGCGATGACGGGTCCGGGGCCGTCCATCGAGCCGCCTTTGGCGGTGATTCCGTTGACGGTTTCGAAGGGTCGGGCGGTGTCGAAATCCCAGAGGACGGCGCCGGTTTCGGCAGAGAAGGCTCGGAGGTGGCCGTCGAACGCACCGGAGAAAACGGCCCCGGGGATGGCGGTGAGGGCGGCGGACTGGGCAGGGCTGCAGCCGGGTTTATTGGCCGGGCAGGGGACGCCGGGGACGTGCCAGTTCTTTTTTCCGTCGGTAATGCGGAGGGCGGTGAGGCCGCCGCCTTGGATGGCAT
>JANODS010000800.1:0-2432 GCA_031412835.1 Acidobacteriota bacterium
CTGGCAGGTCGCCGGCTACGTCATCGGCCCGGCCTATTACATCGGCCTCACCCTCCTCTTCCTCGGCTACTGATCCACAAGTGAGAAGTACCCGGAGTCGACGCCAAGCCGGTTTTCGTCTGCGGCAAGCTGCCATACTCAATCTCTATATGCTCCGCTGGTTCCTTTCCCTGCCGCTCCTCGCCGCCCAGCTTGCCCCCGCCCAGGTCTTGCTCCTCAACTCTTTTGAAAATGAGGACCAAATGAGTATGGTGGTCCCCCGGGATGCCAACGTCCGCCTCACGGAACAAGGCGTCACCCATGGCAACCGCGCCCTTGCCATCGAGTTCAACCGCGTCGCCTTTCCCGCCCTCTTCCTGCGCCCCGCCCAGCCCTTGGACCTCCGCGAGTGGGGCGAAATCGCCTATGACATCACCAACCCGGGCACCGCGCCCGTCCGCTTCAACGTGCGCGTCGATCACGACCTCCGTCCCGACGGAGTAGGCACCTCCCGCAATGGCGCCGGAACGCTGGAGCCCGGCACCACCGCCACGTTTATCTTCCCGCTCGCCAGCCGGGACCCCATGAGCTTTGGCATGCGCGGCCTTCCCGTCTCGCCCGACGCGCGCAACCTCGGCAGCACCGGCACCACCACGTTGAACCTCGCCAACATTGCGCAGATGCAGATTTTCTTGCCCTCCCCCACCGAGCCCACCACCCTCATCCTCGATAACGTCCGCTTCCGCCCCGCCTTCCCCGTCGAAGGCATCGTCGACCGCTTCGGCCAATTCGCTCCCGCCACTTGGCCCGGCAAGCTCTCCTCCGAAGACGAGTTCCCCACCCGCCGCGCCACCGAGGAAGCCTTCCTCGCCGCCACTGGCACCTTCGGCGGCCGCGGTACCTACGGTGGCTATGCCGCCGGTCCCCGCCTCGAAGCCACCGGCTTCTTCCGCGCCGCCAAACACGACGGGCGCTGGTGGCTCGTCGACCCCGATGGCTGGCTCTTCTTCTCCACTGGCTTCAATTCCATCGCTCCCGTCCAGTCGACCTTCACCACCGGCCGCGAGTCCATGTTCACCTGGGTGCCCAACGACGCCGACCCCCTCGCCAGCCACTACAGCACCGCCACCGCCGTCCAGGGCCCCATCCCCTCCGGCACCACTTTCAACTTTCAAACGGCGAACCTCGAACGCAAGTACGGCCCCGGCTACCTCGAAGACTGGCGCGCCACCGCCCTCGCCCGCCTCCCCGCCTGGGGCTTCAATACCATCGGCAACTGGTCCGACCCGGCCCTCCACCGCCGTGGCTTAGCCTACGTTACCACCGCGTCCCTCTGGGGCAGCTTCAACACCGTTCCCAACCTCGGGCAAGGCTCGGACCGCCTCCCCGACCCCTTCGACCCCCGCTTTGCCACCGACGTCAGCGCCCGACTCCTCCCGGTGCTCACCCCCGCCCTCGGCGACCCCTGGTGCCTCGGCCACTTCGTCGACAACGAACTCAACTGGGGCTCCACCGCCAACGACCGCTCCCGCTACGGCGTCGTCCTCGGAGCCCTCGCCCAATCCGCCGCCAACTCCCCCGCCCGCCGCGCCCTCGGCGCGCTCCTCGCCGCGCGCTACGGTGCCATCGCCAACCTCAACGCCGCCTGGGGCACCCAGTTCGCCGATTGGAGCGCGCTCACCGCCCCCGCCACCGTCACCGCCGGCATGCGCCCCGCACTCGCCCTTCTCACGACCGCCTACGCCCGCGAGTATTTCCGCGTCGTGCGCGATCAACTCCGCCGCATTGACCCCGACCATCTCTATCTCGGCTCCCGCTTCCACGTCACCAATCCCGACGTCATCGCCGGTGCCGCCGAGATAACCGACGTCCTCAGCTTCAACATCTACCAACAAGTCATCGCCCCGGCCAACTGGGCGTTTCTGCAGCCGTTGGACCGCCCCGCCATCATCGGCGAATTCCACTTCGGCGCGCTCGACCGTGGCATGTTCCACCCCGGCTTGCAGTCCACCGGCTCGCAAGCCGAACGCGCCGCCGCCTTCAAGCGCTATCTAAACAGCGTCGCCGACCATCCCAACTTTGTCGGTGCCCACTGGTTCCAATACGCGGACCAAGCCATCACCGGCCGCCCCCGCGACGGCGAAAACTACAACATCGGTTTCGTCAACGTCCTCGACGCCCCCTATCCGGAAATGGTAAACGCAGCGCGGGAACTGCACGAAGAACTCTACCCCCGGCGGCTACGCTAGCCCACCACCTCGCCCTATTTCCGCTTATCCACCACCACCTCGCCCCCCTTCATCACCCACCGCACCTTCTCGATCACCACCTGTATATCCGCCAGCGGATCCCCCTCCACGGCCACAATATCCGCGAAGTAACCCGCCCGCAGCGCCCCCAGCGAACCCTCCTGCCCCAATAACTCCGCCCCGTTCCCCGTCGCCGCCCGCAAC
>JANODS010000801.1:0-4198 GCA_031412835.1 Acidobacteriota bacterium
CCGTAGTAGAGGTTGGTGCCGAGCAGTTCGCTAAAGTCACCGTTGCGCATGGCGAGGGAGGGAACGCGTTGGCCGCCGTTGTTGACGTCCTGACGGAACTTCACATATTCCTGCGCAAAGAGGAAGAATAGCTTCTCCCGCTCTTTATTGAAGATTTTCGGAATCATCACCGGGCCGGAGACATTGAATCCGAACTGGTTGAACTTCAGGGGCGGCGCGAAGTTCGTCAACGGCGAACGGTTCCGGATCCAGCTATTGGCATCGAGCTTGTTGTTCCGGAAGTTCTCGTAGGCGGCACCGTGGAAGTCCTTCTGGCCCGAGCGGGTGACCATGCGGATCTGGCCGTTGCTCGACCGTCCGTATTCGGCCGAGTAGTTGGCGGCGAGGATCTGCACTTCCTGGATCGTGTCGGCGTCAGCGGTACCGATGGAGGTGCCGTTGGCGCGGGTACGGATGCCGACGGCACCGTCCACCGTGATGAGCGAATCCTGCGAGCGGCCACCGTTGATGGTGAAGCCACCAGAGGACAGGCCGAAGCTGAAACCGGACAATGCGCCACCGCGAACACCGGGGCGGAGTAGGGCGGCAAACAGCGGGTTGCGGCCGTTCAGGGTCAGATTCTGGATCTGCGCCTGTTCGACGGTCTTGCCGACCGTGGCCGACTCCGTGTTCACCTGAGCCGCGCTGGCTTCGACGGTGACCGACTCGGTCAACTGGCCAACGGTAAGTTCCATGTTGACGGCGATGGGCACACCGGCGTCAAGCTTGTTGCGGCTGGACGAGGATTTCTTGAAGCCGGGGGCTTCCACGGTGACCGTGTAGTATCCCGGAGAGATGTTGGTTACGGTGTAGAAACCGGAAGAGTTGGACGTCGCAGTGCGTTCGAACCCGGTTCCATCGTTTTTAACGCTGACTTTGGCGTTCGAGATCACAGCACCGCTGGGATCTTTCACAACGCCCGAAATGCTCGCATTGTCCGATTGCGCGAAAGCGGACAGTGCGAAAATGAACAGTGCCAGTGTGGCGACTGATGCTCTTCGCAGAGCTTGTTGAAGCTTCATAGATTCTCCTTACCAAAGCGGGGAAGTTGTCCCCGTGTTCCATCATTTTATCTTATCGAGGCCATAATAGGTGTTTCAATATGGAAACTCCTTTGCTGCGGTGGGAAAACGTGACGGTTATGCACAACGAGGTGACCGCCCTCGACCAGTGTTCGCTTTCGATCAACGAGGGCGAACACATCGCGATTTTGGGCCCGAATGGCTCGGGAAAATCGACTTTGATTAAGACGATCACGCGGGAGCTGTATCCGCGCTGGCCGGTGCCGCGGTGCCGGATGGAGGTTTACGGGCAGCAGATTTGGAACGTCTGGGAGCTGCGGGCTTGGATGGGAATCGTGACGAACGACCTGGTTCACCAGTGCACGCAGCCGTATCCGGTGCTGGAGACGATCCTTTCCGGCTTCCATTCCAGCGTCGGAATCTGGCCGTATCACCCGATCACGCCCGAGATGGAGGCGCGGGCGGAGGAGCTTCTCGACCTTCTCGAAATTCGCCATTTGAAAGACCGGCTTTTGACGGAGATGTCGAGCGGCGAAGTGCGGCGGGCGGTGATTGGCCGGGCGCTGGCGCATCGGCCGAAGGCGCTGATTCTAGACGAGCCTTGCAATTCGCTCGACATCGCCGCGATGCGGGAGCTGCGGCAGGTGATGCGGACGCTGGCGACGAGCGGCGTCACGGTGATTCTGGTGACGCATCATTTGCCCGACATCATCCCGGAAATCGGGAGGGTCGTCTGTATGCGGCGGGGGCGGATCTATCGGGACGGGCCGAAGGCGGAGGTGCTGACGGAGGAGTGCCTGACCGATGTGTTCGAGACGCCGGTACGGGTGTTTGAGCACGATGGGTTTTACCACATGTGGTGATGGTAGGCTGTAAGATCAGGGCCCTTAGCACAATGGTTAGTGCAGCGGACTCATAATCCGTTGGTTCCCGGTTCAAGTCCGGGAGGGCCCACCAGCTTTATGCGTTGGTTTCTACTGGCATTCGGCAGTTTGGCTTGGGCGGCGGACCCGGCGGTGATCGTCGAACAACGCTGCCTGAAGTGCCACGGCGGTGAGAAGGTTTCGGCGGGGTTGGACCTGACGAAAGCAGGGTCGGCGAAGATGGTGGCTCGCGTCGAGAGCGGCGAGATGCCGCTGGGCGGGCCGCGTTTGGGGCCGGAGGAAGTGGCGGCCGTGAAGGCTTGGGTGGCGGCCGGGTCGAAGCCGCTGACCGCGACGGCGAAGAAGGGTTTTTGGGCGTTTCGGCCGGTTTTGAAGCCGGCGGTGCCGCCGGGGGCCGCGCATCCGATCGACGCTTTTTTGTTGGAGAAGCTGCGGGCCAAGAGACTGGGGTTTGCGCCGAAGGCGGACGACAGGACGCTGCTGCGGCGGGTGGCTTTTGACTTGACCGGGATGCCGCCGGAAAGGGCCCTGCCCTACGCCGATGCCGTGGAGGCGTTTTTGGCCTCGCCGCGCTACGGGGAGCGCTGGGGGCGGCACTGGCTCGACGTGGTCCGCTTCGGCGAGACGGACGGCGGGGAGCATAATTTTGAGCGGGCGTTGGCGTGGCCGTACCGGGACTACGTGATTGAGGCGTTGAACGCGGATAAGCCATACCCCGAGTTTTTGCGGGAGCAGATTGCGGGCGACCTGATCGCTCCGGCGGATCCAAAGATTGTGCGGGCGACGGGGTTCCTGGTGGCCGGGCCGTGGGACTCGGTGAGCGCGGAGCTGAACAAAGACGTGGCGATGAAGGCGACGGCTCGCATGGACGAGCTCGACGATATGGTCACGACGACGATGCATACGTTTCAGGCGATGACGGCCAACTGCGCGCGGTGCCACGACCATAAGTTCGACCCGATTCCGACGAAGGATTATTACAAGCTGACCGGCGTTTTCCAGGCGGTCGGGTTTGGGACGCGGGAGGTGGTTTCGGCGGAGGCGAAGGCGGCTTTTGAGAAAGCCACGAGTCCGCTGCGGGCGGAGTTAAAGGCGGTGGAACAGCGGATCGCGGATGCCGAGGACCCGGTGCGGGCGACCTATCTGCGGACGGCGATGCGGACGTTTGCGGCGGAGCGGGCAAAGGACGCGCGGCGGATTCCGCTGAACCCGGTTTTCAATACCAATCGGCTGCGGGGCGGGGGAGAACTGCGGCTGGTGATCACGGGTCACGACGGGCCACTGGCGAAGCTGGCTTGGTTGAAAGTGGGCAGCTACGAGATTCCTCATTGGACGGCTCCGTGGAAAGCGACTCCCGATGCGCCGGTGATTTTGCCGTTGTGGGCGGTGGAGGCGGGGTCGGAGATCACGTGGGCAACGGACGATACTTTGGCTCGGAAGCCGGGGCTGATCAACGTTTATCGGGTGGAAGCCAAGCAAGGCGAACAGTGGGTGGAGGTGGCTAGCTCGCTCGACCATGTTCGGCTCGTCGAGACCGAGATTCCTACGGCACCGGACCCGAAATTGGTGCCCGAGTTGAAGGCCGAGCGGGATCGGCTGAAGGCCGCACTGGCGAAGATTGCGGCTCCGCCGAAGCTGTATGCCGCGGTGCCGCATGCTCCGGATCAGGCGTATGTTTTGGAGCGGGGGAGCGTGACGCGGAAAAAGGAGCCGGTGGAGCCGGGCGCGCTGGGAGTGGTTCCGGCGGCGTTCCCGTCCGGCAAAGACCGGCGGTTGGCGCTGGCGGATTGGATGACCGATCCGGCGAATCCTTTGACGGCAAGGGTGATCGTGAACCGGGTCTGGTACTTCCATTTCGGCAATGGCTTGGTGAATACGCCGAGCGATTTCGGGTTGATGGGGGATCGGCCGTCCCATCCTGAACTGCTCGATTGGTTGGCGGCTTCGTTCGTTGAGAATGGGTGGAGCTTGAAGTGGCTTCATCGGCAGATCCTATCCACGCAGGCTTACCAACAGGCGGCGACGCATAGCGAGAAGGCGTTCGGAATCGACGCGGGGAATCGGTTGTTGTGGCATATGCCGCTGAAGCGGATGGACGCCGAGACGTTGCGGGACACGATGCTGGCGGCTGCGGGGACGCTGCGTCTGGAGATGGGCGGGCCGAGTTTTCCGCTGCATAAGATTGGGTCGGGCGGATCGTACATCTTCTAGAAGATTGACAACCCGGGGCCGGAGACTTGGCGGCGGAGCGTT
>JANODS010000802.1:0-22964 GCA_031412835.1 Acidobacteriota bacterium
CTTGGCTTTGGATCTCGGACAGCGGAACGGCTAAGCGCAGCGCTCCTTCGGTGACGGGCACGGCGACGTAGAGAAACGGAACTCCAAGGGTCGGGCTTTTCCTCTGCGTGGATCCAGTTTGGCCGGTGAGAGCCAACTGGACTTCGGCGCGGTTGGCATGGTTCTCCATTTTGTCGGCTTCGGCTTCCGAATCGGCCAGCACACGCCCGTCTCTGGCGATGAGGGTTAACCGGCCGCGGGCGGCGACGGCGTACCGTTTGAACACAGCGGGGTCGGAAGGCAGCGAGATCGCCAGCATTTTGCCCTTGTCGATGAGTTCGCGTTCCAAGGTTTCAAGGTAGGTGGACTCCGCCACTTTGGAAGCAAAGAAATCGACGGCGATGAGGGCGACAACCAGAAGGCCCAACACCGCACCGATCAGCTTGAAGAATATTTTGCCGGTCAACGGTGAGACTCTCCTGGCTCTTATTGTAGCTAGAGTTCTCAAAACTCCACACTGCAACACGAACGGTTACGAAGGAATGAACTTATGGTTTGAGGTCGATGACGGTGTAGGTGGGGACGCGGGGGAGCGAAAATTCGGTGGCTTCGGCGGTGACCGTCAAATCTTTCGCCTCCAACGCTCCGGCGGAGGTGTAGAGCCGCAGGTTTGGAAAACGTCCGACGAGTCGAACGCGCAGGCCTTCGACATCCCGATTGCCATAATTGAGCAGCGTGACGCGTCGACCAGAGGCGTCCCCGAAGAGCCCGGCGATGACGACTTCGGAACCGTAGATGCGGAGGAGGCGTTTGTCGTCGCCGAGCTTTTGGCGAATCTGATAGGCGTAGGCGGATGGGTCGCCGGCTTCGGGCTTAACCGTGAGGTCGAGCTTGGGATCAGGCTTGGAGACGACGCGAAAGAGGAGATTGCGGCGCACGAAGAGATTGAGGTTTTCGCCGGCGGCGGGGGAGCCGTCGTCGAGGAAACCGATGTTGGCCAATGGGGGGAGTGTCGAAGTCGGGAGGCCCGCCATAAGTTTGGAGGCTTCGGCGAACTTGGGCCAGTCCACGACGGGCACCTTCAGAATCACGTCGACGCCGTAGGCGTGGGCTTCGGCGGCAGCGAGGACAGGATTGGCCGTTTCGATGTAAGCCGGGGCTTTTAAGCCGCGGGCGTACTGCCAGCCGTTTGAGTTCACCCACGGCGCGTTGGAGGCCGAGGCCCGATTCATGCGGTATTGCACACCGGGGCCGGGCAGCTTCGTGACGGCGGGCAGCGGCTTAGCGCAGGCTCCGGCGGCTTTCCAGGCGGCGACGGCGTCAGGGGCAACATAAATGCACTCGATCCCCAGGGTCTTCAGCTGGGGAGCGGAGGAGGGGGGCGCGTCCGTAAACAGACTGATCAGAGCGAAGGCTAGCATTTAGAGGGTAATTTGCCGGAGGTCGATTTTCTTCTTGTCGTACTCGCCGAGGCCGAGCGTGGCGGCGTATTCAATGTGGCCCGGCTCGCGGATGAATCGGTTGAAATTCGGCCCGGATTTGCGCTCGCCGGCCTTGATGAGATGTTGGGGCGAACGGTCCCAAACGCTAACGGCGCCTTTCAGCTTGCGCTGGTCTTCGATGATGTCGAGCAGGATGCGGTCCATGGCGACGGGGTCGGTGCCGAACATCATCTTGGCGGGATAAAAGCGGAACTCTTTGCTGGGTGAGAACGGGCCGCCGTGCCAAACGCCCTTCAGGCCGTCCATTACGTGCAGCACGGTTCGCGAACGAACCGGTTCGACGGTGGCGAGCTTGCCGATGAAAGAGAACGTGTTCGTTTTCTCAAAACGGTGGGATCGGGCGACGTTGTGGAAGTTGCCGTAGGCGATATTTTTGAGGCAGCCGGTGACGCCGGAAGCACCGTGATCCTTCATGTTCGGGATGTTGATGAGCTTCGTGAAGTTCTCCGAAACTTGGCGGATGATGTTCGAACGGGTATCTTCCTCGCCGAAGAAATCGACTTCGACGTAGGTCTTGGCGTCATAGCCGTTCAGCGCGTCGCGGAGCGCGGAAGCGGCCAGGATGTGGACGCCGGCGGGAACGTACTTGGCGTAGCCGACGGAGTCCATTTGGTCTTGGAAGCGTTCGTAGATCCAGATATTGGTGGGCTGGACGCCGGTCAGAATGAGTTGGCGAACCGTTTCCGCGACGACGACGGGGTGGGAGCAGATGGCGGGTGCGCCGGAGCAGTTGACTTTCAGGCCGACCACGTCCTTGGGTTCGACGAAGCGTCGCCAGGCGGTGCGGAGGTCCTTTTCGCCGGTGAGGGAGAGCATGCCTCGGCTCATCATCTCTTGGACGGTGGGGACATCGACGGCTTCCGTCGCGACGTCGATTGCCTTGGGCGCATGGACGGAGGCCACGCGGCCTCGGAAGGCGCCGGGCATGCCGGGTTGGGCCCACGGTTGATAGGCCGATTGAACGCGATATTGAGGTAGATCGGCGTTGGTGGCCGCAAAAGCGGCGCTGGCGGCGAGGGGGGAGATCGTCAAGAAGCGTCGGCGTCGCATACAATGCAACGTAGCATGAACAATCCTTCAAAATCACGACGAAATTTGCTGACTGCCGCGGCCGGTTTGGCCGGAGCGGCTGCCGCGCAGGCGCAAACCCCGGGGAAACCGGAGAAGAAAGTGCACTACAAGGGGGCCAAGCCGAAGTCGACTCCGTTGTTCAACGGAGCGGTTTCGTTTGGGAATTTGCTTTTTATTGCGGGCAAAGGGGCCCATTTCGAAGGCGACATCAAGGCGCACACCAAGCACGTATTGGACGAAGTGGAGAAGGAGTTGATCAACGCCGGGTCGAGCATGAACAAGGTGCTCAAATGCAATGTTTACCTGAATGACTTAAAAGACTACGTTGGGATGAACGAGATGTTCAAAGGCCGATTCGGCGAAGAGCCGCCGGTGCGGACGACGATCGCGGCCGCCGGGGGGATTCCGGGGAATTCGCTCGTTGAAATCGACGTGATCGCGTATATCTAGAAGCCGTAGAGGCGTTCGGCGCGAATGTATTCGGCCACCGCGGGGGGAAGCTCATCCGGCATCTCTCCGCGGGCGAGTTCCGCGCGGATGCGGGTGGAGGAGACGTCGAGTTCCAGGGTTTCGAGCGGTAGGACGCGGGCACCGGTCGGAACGGCGTAGGCGCTGCCGGGCCGGGAGACGACGATGAAAGTGACGAGGGCGACCACGTCTCGCCAGCGGTGCCAGGTGGTGATCTCGGCGAAGGCGTCGGCTCCGATCAGGAAAAACCATTCGTCGCCGGAGGGGAGCAGGCGTTCGAGCGTGACGACGGAATAACTTTTTTCGTTCGCCTGTTCGATGTCGGAGACGGCGAAAGCGGGCTGGTCTTGACACGCGAGTTGCACCATGCGCAGGCGATGGCGAAAGGGGGTACGACCGGCTTTGTGAGGGGGCACGGCGTTGGGGACGAAGAGCACTTGGTCGAGGGCGAATTGCCGGGCGACCTCTCGGGCGACGACGAGGTGGGCGGAATGGATGGGATCGAAGGTACCGCCGAAGATCGCGACGCGCATGCGCTAGAAACTGAAGCCAACGAGGATGTCAACTTGGTTAGTTCCGGTGAGAAACCCGCTGCTCGTGCGACGCTCATTGAAGCGGGTGTAGCGGAGTTCCGGGCCGATTCTGAGCTTCGGGAGTTTGATTTCAACGCCGCCGCCGGCGACGATTCCCTTACGATTGTCGAGTCCCGGGATGTCGGTGAGCCGTTGAAAAACGAACCCGCCGCTGATGGTCGGGCGAACCAGAATTCCGGGGAAGCGGTACTTGCCCATTAGGGGGAACTCGAAAGTGCCGACGCCGTTGCCTCGGCGATACAGAGCATTCAGTTCGACGCCGAGCCCGGCGGGGAGCAGCAGTTCAAACATCGGCCCGACTACATAATCGCCCTTGCGAATGGACGTCACATTGCGATCAATGAGTTTGGTGGCGTCGATGACCGGAACACCGCCTTTGATGCCGACGCCGATGTGTTGCGCCGGGAGGAGGGTGACCGCGAGCAAGAATAGGGGGAGGAGGCGAATCATTCCTCCATTGTAGTCCGTAGGAACTTACGGGAACTTCCTACGGAACAAACCGGGGAGAGCCCTATCGGTCCTGGGCCACCTACCTACGTGATTCTGCATCTACTCTGGAGACCGTCACGGGCCGCTGACCCGGCCGCCGAACAAGAGCTCCAATTGGCTCGCATGATGTCGTACGCCGCGCGAGAGACCCGTTTTTATCGAGACTACCAGTCGGCGAAAGAGTTGAGTGACTTGCCGCGCGTGGAACTGCTCGACTATCTTCGGCATCCCGAGGGTTTCGAAGTCGAATCGGCCCCCGCTCATCCTCGGCAGGAGTTGGCTTATCCCATTGGGCGCCCGCCGCGGACCGCCGTTCTGGGTCAGGAGATCAGCAGCGGGATTCGGGTCCGCCGCTTCCATTCGTATCGGAGCCCTCGGCTGGCGCAGTTTGCGCCGGAGGCACTGGCCGCGCCGTCGGACACGATTCGGGCGCTGGCGCAAAGTATTGAGGAAGGCGAAATTGATTGGAAACCGCTGCGGCAGGCGCTGATCGTTTTCAACGACGTCGTACGGGGCGGGTTGAGCGAAGAGGATCGCGACTATTTTTGGAGGGTGTTTCAAGTTCCGGTATTCGAGCAGTTCCGCGGCTTTGCGGGGGAGCTCCTCGGTCAAGAGTGCGAGGCCCACGAAGGGATGCACTTGCAGCAGGCGAACGTGATTGTCGAACAGGCATCCGACGGGCAACTATTGTTTAGTTTCCTGCGCAATCCGCGCACACCGCTCTTCCGCATGGCGACGAATTTGACGGGGCGGCTTGCTTATGGGCGGTGCGATTGTGGGTCATCGACCCCTCGTTTGCTGGACGTTCACCGAAGGACGGCAAGTCCCGTTTCACGGCGTCACTTAGCAGTGGTAAACTTATAGTCGTGACGTGCCATGGGCGCATGTGGCGGAATTGGCAGACGCCCCGGATTTAGGTTCCGGTACTCGCAAGGGTGTGGAGGTTCAAGTCCTCTCATGCGCACCACTAGAAACTCTCTTCGGACTTCGGTACTCTTATGAACATGAAACACTGGTTTTCTCCGCTTGCTGTGCTCGCGCTAATCGCGCTTCCCTTGGCCGCTGAAACTGGACATTTGCGGATTCGCTCTTCTCCTGTCGGCGCTGGTCTGTTTGTCGACGGCAAGTATGTCGGACCGGCTGGTCGCTTCTCTGTGCCGGAGAAATGGCCGGTAGAGGCTGGCTCCCACGAAATCACGCTGAAGGATCCCCGTTACGAGGATTTCTCGGCCAAGGTCGATGTCAAGAACGGCAAGACGACGAAGTTGCGCGCAAAATTGAAGAAGCTGGATGAGCCGAAGGGTCCGTTCGGTCGCCTGCGCTTGAAGGGTGGCGAGCCGGAATCTTTCTGGTCCGTCGCGCAGGGCGACACCGGTCCGTTTTACTTGAACGGCAAATATATGGGCCACGTGGACGAGTTGAACGACGTCGGCGGTGGTTTGTTAGTCCCGGCTGGCACGTACGAACTGATGGTCGAGAGCCAAATTTTCGGTACCGTGAAAAAGAGTGTCACGATCGTCGCGAATCAAGTCAACGCGCTTCGGTACGGCGACAAGAAAGAGCAGTAGTTTTTCGGAATACGGCGCGCGGGTCGAAATCGACTTGCGCGCCGTTTTCCTTTTAAGGACGGGAAAGATCGACGCCGATCTTTTTCATCTCTTCGGCGTAGTAGCGCCGCTGCAGCAACTCGAACTCTTCGCTGCCTTCCAGGATCTCTCGCTTCTGCTTGCGAACCTTGTCGCGCGCGGCCTTGTCGACTTTGTCTTCGGCCAGAAGCAGTTCCATGAATCCCTTGACGATTTCCAGGCGGATATCGTTTTCCGGTTTCTTCAACCGGAACTCGCGGGATTTACGGAAGACCGCGATCAACTTATGGGAGATGTCGGTGATCTTGTCCCGGGATAGCTTCATCGCGTCGCCGGTATCGCGGCCAGAAGCGCGAATCACTTTTCGTTCGGCGATCAACTGGTTCTTGATCTTGCGGAACATGTCGGAGTAGCTGATCTGGTTCTCGCGCATGTAGTTTGCGTACTGCTCGAGAATCTCGCGAACTTCGTCGTTCAAACGATCTTCGGCGGAGAGTTCCGTGACGATCAGTTCGCTGATTTCGACCGAACCTTTGGCGGGATCCCCGATTTCAACGTAAACCGGATTGATCCGTTTGATCAGTTGGCGAGAGAGATGCTCGATTAGTTCCTTCGGGAGAAGCATTGTGGTGTCAGGGATGAGTGTACCAAACGCCTACCGGAGCCCGGGCAGATATCGCCATCGGGTGCTCTTACGATAGGCGGCGTAGGCCGGCGAAGCCAGAGCGGATTCTTCGTGAGTGAGGCGCAGTTCCGAGCCGGCGATGTAGAGGGCGATGGCGGCGGCGGTCCGCCAACCGGCGGCGGCGAGGGCGGCCGTAGAGACGAGCAACAGGAGAAAGGCCAGATACATCGGGTGGCGGACCAGTGCGAAGGGGCCGCGGGTGATGAGCCCGCCGGAGCGGCCGGCGGCGATCGTGGCGACGTACAGGAGTGCTCCGCAAGGGGCGAGGACGAGAGCGACGCCGAGTTCGAACGATGACGGAGCCAGCGGTCCGGCGGGCAGAAAGGCCGTGATGGCGAGGACGCCCGCGATCTGCAACAGCATGCCCACGAGGTGATTGTGGGCGGGGGCGGGTTGCCGAGTGGGGAACGCGCTCCAAATCGCACCGGCGGCGACGAGGGCCCAAGAGAACAGATACGTCGCAAAGGCGACGAGCCGAAGTGAGATCATCCGCCCTCCAGTGTAGTCCGGAGCCCGTATGCTAGGAATGATGATCTTCGTTGAACTGGCCGTGTTGGCGGTCGTCGTATTTGGGTTCTACCGACTGCGTCAGTGGCTGGGCCTGTTTCGAGAGGAAAACAGCCGAGTGGCCGTGCAGCATTCCGATGAGTTGAAAGAGGTCCAAGCGAGGGTAAAGGATCTGCAATGGCAGGTGAACCTTTGGGAGCAGCGAATGGCGCGATGGGACGATCCGCGGCGGCTGATTTGGCCGGAGCCGGTGCATTTGGATCGGCGCCTGGAGGCTCTGGCCGAGGTGGCGGCGCGCCCCATGGCCGCCGTGACCGACGAGCTGCGGGCGTTTCTGCACGCGGTGCAACCGCCGGACGCGGCCTCCGGTGCCTATCTCGCCGAACATCGGGAGCGGCTGGCTTTCACTCTGGCGCAAGTGCCGGCGGGGGGAGAGCGGGCGCTGGAGCTCGGCACGTACGGGGCGATGGCGGCGGCGGTCCAGCGGGTGTTCGGCTATCGCGCGGTCGAAGGCGGCGACCAGACAGGTTCCGGCGAAATGCGGGTCGAGATCGCCGGACAAGCGCCGTTCGTGTTGCCCATGCGAGCGTTCGATGCGGAGCGGGACCGGTACCCTTACGCGGACGACTCGTTCGATCTCGTTCTGGCTTGCGAGATCATCGAACACTTTGTCACGGACCCGATGCACTGTTTGCTCGAATGCCGACGCGTGCTGCGGGACGGAGGCACTCTGCTGCTTTCGACGCCGAACATCGCCAGCCACACCGCCATCGGGCGCGTGCTCCAAGGCTGCGAGCATCCGAACCTGTTCCCGCAGTATTCGCGAGAATCGACGCATCGACCGCATGTCCACGAGTACGCTCCCTACGAACTGGCGACGGTGCTGCGCGACGCCGGATTCGAGGTCGTGCGCATTGCTACGCGGCGAGCGGCGAATTTCGATAGCGTCGAATGGGTGACGCCTCTGCTGGAGAAGTTCCGCTTCCCTACCCTGCTGCGCGGCGAACAACTGTTTGTCGTCGCCGAGAAGCGGGCGGCCAACGCCACGGTCCGCTACCCGGCCTATCTGTACGAAGCGGCGGACCCGAGATCGGAATAAGATAATCACTGCGACTCCATGAAAACTTCAGCAATTCAGAAAACGGACTGGCAAGGCGTGTTTGCCGTACCGCCGCTGGCGCGCCACCGCGACGCGGCGCGGTCGATCAATTGGGAAGCCAGCGGCAAGATCGCGGCCCACATTCACAAAGGTGGCGTGACCCGTCTGCTCTATGGCGGCAACGCGTTCCTTTATCACTTCACCTTGGCCGAGTTCGAAGCGCTGCTCGATTGGCTGTCGTCGCTCGACGACGCCTTGTGGGCGATCCCTTCCGCCGGGCCAAGCTTTGGCCGGTTGATGGACCAAGCGCCGATTCTGCGCCGCTACAAGTTCCCCACCGTGATGCACCTGCCCTGCGGCGACCCGCGGGACGCGAAGGGTCTCGAAACCGGGTTGACTGACTTCGCCAACGCCTGCGGACTGCCGCTGATTCTTTACTTGAAAGAAGAGAACAACTTTGGGGCTGATAAGTTGGCGGGCCTGGACGCGGTGGCGCGGATGGTCGACAAAGGGCTGTGCACCGGCATCAAATACGCCGTGGTGCGGCAGGATCCGAGTCAGGACGCTTACTTGACGGCGCTGCTGGAACGGGTGGACAAATCGATCGTCGTCAGCGGCATCGGCGAACGGCCGGCGATCATCCACTTAAAGCAGTTCCAGTTGCCGGGATACACGACCGGCAGCGGATGCATCGGGTCGGCGTTTACGCAGCGGATGTTCGAGCGGTGCCAAGCTGGCGACTGGGCGGGTGCGGCGGCGCTGCGGGAGCGGTTTATCGCGCTCGAAGACATCCGTGACGCGCTGGGCCCGGCTCGGGTGCTGCACGCGGCGACGACGGCGGCGGGCATTGCCGAGGCGGGCGCGATCCCGCCGTTTCTGACGGAGTTGACGGGTGAACAGGCGGCGGCGCTCCCCGCCGCTGTGGCCTCGCTGCTGGCGTGATACGCTTTGGGGCGATGCGCCTTTTCGTACTCGCCCTGATCGCCAGCGCCCTGGCGGCCCAAGATGTGAAACTGTGGCCGAACGCTTCGGCCGAGGCGGAGGTTTCTCTTCCCTCAGACGATCCCCGCTACCCGAAGAAATTCACGGTCGTCCATCAACCGTCGATCTATCCGTTTCTGCCTCCGAAGGGCACAGCCACCGGCGTCGCGCTGATCATCGCCCCTGGCGGGGGCCACTCCCAACTCGTCATCGACAAGGAAGGCTGGGACATCGCCAAATGGGCCAACGCCCACGGCATGGCCGCGTTCGTTTTGAAATACCGGTTGGCGCGCGCACCGGGGTCGAAATACACCGTGGAGAAGGACGCGCTGGCCGACGCCGTCAAGGCCGTCGCCGTCGTCCGCGAGCGGGCCGCCGAATGGGGCGTGAACCCGGGGCGGATCGGATTCATCGGGTTTTCCGCCGGCGGGGCTGTTGCCGCTCTACTCGAATCCCGCGTGCCGACCACGGCCGCCGAGCGCCCCGATTTCAACATCATCGTCTACCCCGGCTGGGCCCCGAACCAAGTGCCCGCCCCGCCCAAAGACGCTCCACCGGCCTTTCTCGTTTGTGCCGACAACGATCCGTCGCACGTCGTGACCACAGTGAATTACTATCTCGCTCTGCAAAAAGCGGGCGTATCGACCGAGATGCATATCTATTCCTCTGGCGCGCATGGCTTCGGCATGAAGCCCTCGGCCATGCCCGTGGCCACTTGGCCGCAGCGGGTTCTTGAATGGATGGGCGATCGGAAACTGGACAAATAAACTTATGTTGCGTAGAACTCTTCTGGCGGCTCCGGTCGCGCTCTCGGCTCTGGCAGCCCCGGGCGAAACTGGCGTCATCGACACCCACATCCATCTGTTCGACCCCCGGCGCCCGCAAGGAATCCCATGGCCGAAGCCGGAAAACAAGCTTCTGTACCAGCCCGCGCTACCGGCCCGATACCGCAAGTTGGCCGAGCCGCACGGCATCATCGGCGCGGTGATGGTGGAGTGCAGTCCGCTCGTCGAAGACAACCAGTGGGTGCTGGACGTGATCGCGAAAGAACAAGTAATGGTCGGGATGATCGGCAACCTTGAGCCGGGCAAGCCCGAATTCGCCGGGCATCTTGAGCGGCTGCGGAAAAACCCGCTGTTCCTCGGCATCCGTTACGGCAACCTGTGGGGCCGAGATTTTCACGGCGGTGTCAGCAGGCCCGCGGTGATCGCCGACATCAAGCGGTTGGCCGATGCGGGCTTGACGATGGACAGCGCGAACCCGACGCCCCAACTGGTCGGCGACTTCTTGCGGCTGACCGATGCGGTGCCGAAGTTGCGGCTCGTGATCGACCATCTTCCGCAGATTGAGCCTCCTGCCGATTTGGCTGAATTGGCCAAGCGCCCGCAAGTGTTCATCAAAATCTCCGAGGTGCTGCGGAGGGTGGACGATAAGGTGCCTATGGACCTCGGCTTCTACAAGGCGCGGCTGGACCATTTGACCGGGCTGTTCGGGCCGGACCGGATCCTGTTTGGCAGCGACTGGCCGAACAGCGATAATTGGGCTCCGTACGACCAGGTTTTCGAGATTGTGAAGCAGTTTTTTGCCGGGAAGTCGCCCGAGGCGAGAGCGAAATACTTCGCTCGGAATTCGAAGTCGGCCTACCAGTGGAAGCCCCGGACGGCGGCCCAAAGAGCGATCTGAAAATCGTCGGCAACGCGGGGCGAAGAATTTACGTCTCTTGAGTGCAGGTAACCCCCTATGCTACGCCCCGCATTTCTCTTCTCCGTGGTCTCCGCTTTGCTTCACGCGCAAACGGAAGAGACAACGCCCGTGTTTCGGAGTGAAGTCGCCCTGGTTCGCGTTGACGTGCAGGTGCTCGACCGGAACGCCCGGCCGCTGATGAACCTGCAGCGGGAGGACTTTGTCTTGCGCGATGAGGGCAAGGTGCAGCCGATCCTCAATTTCGCCAGCGAGAAGATGCCGATTGATATTCTCTTTCTGCTCGACGTTAGCGGCAGCATGCGACCGCACGTCGAACGGATCGCGCAGGCATCGCGGCAGGCGCTTGATATTTTGGGGCAAGAGGACCGGATTGGCATCATGGTTTTTGATCGGCAAACGCGTGTGCGCCTGCCGTTTAAAACCGTTGGTGATACGATCTATCGGGAGTTCGATGGAGTGCTAAACCGGGAGAGTTTCAATGGCGGCACCGACGTGACGCGCGGGATGCTCGACGCGGCTGAATATGTTCAGCGGAACGCGCGAAAGGACGCCCGCCGCGCCATCATCATCCTGACCGACGACGAGACCGAGTTCGAGCGCGATGACGCGCGGGTGGAACAGGCGCTTCTTCGGGCCGATGCGGTGATGAGCGCGCTGCTGGCACCGAATGCGATGGGAGGGCGGAGGGGCGGCTACCCGGTTCCGCAGGGCGGTGGGATTCCGAACGGCAGGACGGGACGGCGGGGCGGTTGGGGAGATCTCGGGACGATTATATTGGGAGGCGGGGGGTATCCGGGCGGCGGAGGCGGAGGATATCCAGGAGGTGGTGGCGGCGGCGTCAGCAATGGACGGACGCGTTCGGCCGGGACGGCGGAGATCGCGCGGGCTTCGGGCGGCGATAGCTATCAGGTGGACGATGCGTCTGCGCTAGAGACGACGCTCGCGCGTTTACGGCAACGCTATGCGCTGTACTTTAACCTGCCGGCCGGGGCGCGTCAGGGGCAGGAGCGGCGGATCAGCATCGCGTTGACGGGCTCGGCGGGGATCCGCTACTCGGGTGCCGAATTGCGCCATCGGCCGACGTATTTGGCCCCGGCGGACAGCAATAGTGACCCGAACATCACGGTGATCTCGGACGCGAAAACCGAGCCGACAACGAATAACGAGGATCGCCCGGTGTACCGGCGACGTCCGGCATCCGATGGGACGGGGGGAGGCCGGGGGCCGAATCCGCAGGTTGGATCGGCGGAAAAGCCGCTGCCGCCGGTGGAACAGCCGAGCGCCGGGAGGCCGGCTGGAGGTTGGCGCAAGGCCGAGGCCGGGGATAAGCCCGCACCGGCTCCGGTGGATCCGACTCCCGCGCCGGCCCCTACGGTGCCCGAAAAGAAGGGTGGGTGGAGAAAGGTGACCGATCCCGAGCCTACTGCTCCGCCGAAGCCGTAGGCTGGCTGGGGGAGGACTCTCGGCGGCGCGTGGATCCCCGCCTGGAATTGGAGCGGGAGCGTCTCGGTTTAAGGAACGTCTCGAAGAGACGATTAATCTCGGGCGTTCCGAGGCGGGACCGGCAGGGTACCCGGGTTCACGAGACCGAACTGGACACTGCGGAAGTGCAAGATCTCGTTCGTGCCGTTAGTGGAAACCTTCAGCGCGGCGTATCGCCTGGTCGTCCGAAAGGGGAGCGCTAGTTCGCCGGCTGCACCGCGATATACAGATCCTGCGCGATCGGCGCCCCGTTGGCGGAAACCTTCAGCGCCACGTCGCCGACGGCATCAGCCGGGACTCGGACGTTAAACTGGTAGACTCCCACCAAACCGCCCGCCAGGCCAGCATAAATCACTTCAGCCTTCGTCGCCCCGAACTCAAATTCCACCGGAGCCGTAATCGTCGCCGCGCTTTCAACCACGCGGCCCGCGTAAGGCACCGTGATCGGATCCACCGGACCGAACCCAACGCCGTAAAAGAGAAGAATCTCGTTCGGACGGGCCGGGGAATCGGCTCGGACGAACGTGCCATCCGTCGCATGGACGCTGGCGACAAACTGCTTATCCCCAACCTTAAAGCTGGCCGGGGCAAGCAGGCCGGCGGCCAGCGGACGCAAGTCGAGCTGGAAGGCCGCGCTTACCTGGTTGCGGTAGGTGACGACGATTGGTGCCGCACTTCCCGTCGGAAGATCGGCAGGCAGTTGGACATTTAACTGGGTCTTACTCACAAAGTTCACGAACGCCGGGCGGCCATTCACGGTGACACTAACGTTTTCGAGCGTCGTGGGAGCGGCACCGGCGACGAAGTCGGCCGTCGTCCATCCGCGGCTCACATCGCCAGCCAAGTTCGTACCGTAGATTTCGATATAGGAACCTGGAGCGGCGTAGGGAAATCCGCCAAAGTTGCTCGCCGAAACGACCCCGCCGGCCGAAATCACCGGGAGAGGGGTGTCATCTAGAATCGTGATTGACCGGACAAAAACTACGTTCGCGTCGCCGACCGTCTGGCCGGAGCGGTAGTTCAAAAGCGGAATATCGGTCAGTTCATTGGCGTTCAAGCGATAGACCGGCACCGCGGCAATACGGTCCATATTCGCAATGCCGTTGACGACGCGGCCAAAAACTGTAAATCCACCGTTTTGGTTATTCAGGTTCCCCGAGTTATCCGCTAAGTTGAAGAACCATTGGTTGGTCGCGCTGTTCGGGTTATTACCCAGCTTGGCCATGGAGATGGTGCCGCGCGTATTCGAAGTCCGGAACTCGTTTCTGACGGGCGCGTCCGCGGCCAGCGTCCTAAAGCTGCCCCCGCTAAAACCAAATCCGCCGCCCTGAATGATGAACCCAGGCACCGAGCGGTGAAACACCGAGTTGTTAAACGTGCCCTTGTTGACGTAGTTCAAGAAGTTTTGGACGGTCGCCGGAGCGCTGCCGGGAAGAAGCAACACGTCGATTTCGCCCAACGATGTATTAAACCGAACGGTAGGGCCCGTGGCCGTCTGTGAGAACAAGGCAACCGTGCCGAGCAGGCCGCATACCAGGGCACCAACCAAACGAGTCTTCATAACCACCATTCTACCGTCTCTGACACGGGGCGGAGAAGGGGTCGTTTACCGAGATCCCAGCAGGAAGCGAGCGACCCGAGCCGGTGGGTCCGACCGAAGCGCACAGGATTGTCTCGCCGAACGGCCTTCCACCGTCACCTGCCCAGCATGGCGGTGAATGCGGTAGACCGCGTCCGCCCCACTGTCAGTTTGCAGGGAGTCGAGCGGCCAATCCGAGTTCGCAATCAGCCGAATGCCCCCGGGCGCACCCGTCAGAATCGTCCAGTTCGTCCCGTCGGGATTGCTCTCGGCGGTGGCGAGAATGGATTCGGCATTTGTCAGAAACGCGCTCACAATTTACCTTCTCGACCGGAATCGGGCGAGTTTGAGCGTATAATTGCCCCATGCGGCTGAGCATTTTGGCATTGGCGCTGATCTTGCGCCTGGACGCGGCGGAACGAAAATTTCCAGCCGGCGTGTATGAAGATGACCGGATTCAAATTAAGGCCACCGTCTATCCTGACCGCGCCGACGTCAAACGTCTGCTCGGGAGCGACTTCGACGGCTCGGTCATCGTCGTCGAACTGACGGTGACCCCACTCGGCGACGAACCCCTCGACATTCAACGCGAGCAGTTCCAACTGTTTTCAACGAAAGACGCTCAACGGTCGCCGCCGTTTCATCCCACGCAACTCGCCGGACGCGGCGCGCTTGTCGTCGACGTGCCCAAGGCAAGCGTTACCTACGTCGGCAACAACCCCACCGGGCCCAGCATCGGCGGCATGTCGATCCCGACGCGGAAGAAGAAGGGTGCCGACGCGGCCACCACCGATGAACCCAAACCGACCGAAAAGAAAGGGATGACCGACACCAAGGATGACCCGGTTCTCGCCACGCTCCGCGAGAAAGTATTCCCAGAAGGCAAAACCGTTAAGCCGTTCAGCGGACTGCTCTACTTCGGCTTCGACGGAAAACAAAAAGCAAAGGATTTGGAGTTGTTCTACCGCGGACCCGCGGGAAAGTTCGCCGTACGGTTTAAAAACTAATGCATATTTCGGAACTCGATACCCCAGCTCTCATTATTGATCTCGACATCATGGATCGCAATCTCCGACGAATGTCGGAGTACGCCGCAAACCATGGGCTACGACTCCGCCCGCACACAAAGACTCACAAGGTCCCCGGCCTCGGTCGACGTCAACTCGAGCTCGGCGCGGCCGGCCTGACGGTCGCTAAGGTCAGTGAAGCCGAGGTGATGCTCTCTTCCGGCGTGCAGGACCTTCTGATTGCCTACCCCCTATTCGGGCCGAAAAAATGGCCGCGCGTAGCGAAAGTGGCTAAAAAGACCCGATTAACGGTCTCGGTGGATAGCTATGAGGTGGCCGAGCCCCTTATTTCTACAGGAGTAGAATTCTTGATCGAAATGGACGCTGGACTCGGTCGTGTAGGTGTCCGCCCAGAGGAAGTTATACCCCTCGCGAAGCGGCTCGGCAAGCAGGTTCGCGGATTAGCGTTCTACCCCGGACACTTGAAAGCGCAAGACGCCGCTGGAATACTACAAGTATCGAACTTGGTCGGAGAGGTAACCCGCGAAGCGGCCTCCGCCGGTCTCGAGTTCGAACTCGTCAGCGGCGGATCTACTCCGACGATGTGGCACTCCCACGAAATCGAAGGAATGAACGAAATGCGACCGGGTACGTACATCTTTAACGACCGCAATACCATCGCGAGCGGCGCTTGCGGCCCCGAGGATTGTGCGGCGAACATCCTGTGTACCGTGGTTTCTACAAGTGTAGCTGATCAGATGATCATGGACGGAGGTTCCAAGACGTTCACGAGCGACCAGACCGCGGCAGGCGGCTACGGCGAAATCGTCGGTTCTCCGGAGGCTTCCTTCTTCAAAATGAACGAGGAGCACGGGTACGTGAAGCGGAACGGAGCGAAGTTTAAGGTGGGAGATCAAGTACGGGTTCTGATGAACCACGTCTGCGTTACGGTGAATATGGAGGAGAGAATCTTCGGGGTGAGGGGAGAGGAGGTGGTGGAAACGTGGGAGGTTGAGGGGCGGGGCAAGCTGCTGTAGCAGCATGCCCCACCCCAGGGGAATTACATCTTCACGGAGTCGATATGGACGGAGCCGTCCATCATCTTGCCGGTGATGGTGACCTTGTGGCCCAGATGATCCTTCACGGAATCGCCGTTGTGGATCGGAACCACCTTGCCGTCTTCGGTAACGAATACGGCGGCGGAACCACCCTTGACGCAACCCTTAACGCAGGCCATCGATTTTTCGGAGGCATCGGCATGCTTCGCGCCGCACTTAGCGTCGGAAACGGTACCCTTCCAAGTTTCGGCGAAGGCGGCCACCGAACAGAGAGCCAGACACAGAGTAAACTTTTTCATTGAAATATAATCCTCCCTGGATTGTGGGCCCCGGTTTGGTTGCCGAAGTACCCAAGTTGAGCATACTGCAAATATAGGGCCTAAGCAAGAGCCCCTATATCTTCTATACGCCAGAACGGAGCAATCGGATTGACCCATTCGAAGTAGAGATGTCGATGGTCGGCCCACCGTTGCCTATTTTTCCTTCAATGCGCTTTTTTGTATTGGTGGAGCCCTCTCCGGTGAGCGGAAATTCGTTGGTGATCGAGTTGTTCGAAGTCGCCGCCGCGACTCGGGCGTTGGTCACCGCGGGCAGCCGCATCGTGACGCCGCCATTCGACGTGCTGACCCGGAGGTCGCTGAGCAGCCGATTCTTCACCGTCAATTCGATGCCGCCGTTCGTCGTTGTAAATCGTTGCGTCTTGTCGGCTGGCGTTTCGGACAACGTCGCGACGATCGAACCGTTCGAAGTCGCCGCATCCACGGACCCATACGCCTCGTCGACGCTGATCCGGCCATTCGAAGTCCGCGCCGTAACCGGGCCGCTCACCGTGCGAACTTCAATCGCGCCGTTCGAAGTCGACATGTCCAGGCTCCCTTTGTGCTGACCGATCCGAATCGCGCCATTGGACGTCTGAATTTTCGCCGGGCCTTCCACTCCGTCCACCCGCGTCGAACCATTCGATGAGGTAATCCGTTCCAGTTGCACCCGCCGCGGAACGCGAATCACGTAGCGGGCTCCCGTATTGCCGCGCCGAGCTACGGGCGGGACGGTGCGGACGGTCACCGAATCGGCCGTCACTGCCCGGCCATCGATATGAATCTCTTTCAGTTGCTCTTTCGTGTTGGCAAACTTCGTCCCGTGAATCTCGACCGACTCCTGATCCCAGGCCGTGATTTCGATCGAACCGTTGTAGTTCTCCACCACCAATCGGCCGCCCGATCGCAGCGGGAAGTTCATCTGGAACTCCTCCTGTTCGCGGGGTCCGACGGAGATATCGTCGATATCGCAACCGACGAGAAATAGAGCGAAGGGGGCAAGCAGTAGGGAGCGCATGCGAACACATACGCAGCCGTTCGAAAAAAGTTCCCGTTGTTACGACGTCGCGATGCGAGCGAGCGCTTCGGCGGTCCAACTTGGTTGGTCGATAACGTCGAGATTGCGAACTTTTTCGTACGCTTTGCGCACGGCACCGCTATCCAGCCGCCGCCCGGCCCCGTCGATCAGGCCGCCCAAAGTCACCTTCCGCGTGCCCATTTGCGCGGTTACCTCCGGCAGGTCAGTCGAGTTTAGAATGTTGGGTACGAAGTTCGAAAACGCGTGGCCGTAGTTCTCGGTCTGGACGACGCTATGGAAACTGACGAGCCCGCCGGCCAAATACAGGCGCGAAATCTGAGGCGTCAGCGCCGCCGCAAACTGCGCTACGACGGTAAGCCGTCCTTGCGCGGCCAGCACAATCGGTCGAGAACCCAGCACCGGATGCTGCTTCAGTCCGCGAACCAACGCCAGCACATCGCTCACTCGCTGCCCAAGCAGCGGTTTGCCCAAAATCAGCGACGCCCAGGCGTACTCTTCTTCCTCATTGTGACGGCGCGTATAGCGTGGATTGCCCGGGCCGATTTCACCCAACAAATCGCCGATTCCGCGAAGATCCGGGACGCAGACGACGAAGCCCTGCCGCGCTAGCGACTGGAAAAGCTCGTCTTCGTGCCACGCGGCATTCCGTCCGCCCCCTTCGAGCAGCAGCAGCAGGGGCCGGTTGTTCCTGTACGGACGGGGCTGAAACACCCAGGCTGGAACGTGAACCGACGGTGCGGACTGCAATTCAACGGCTTCAATCGTCACCCCGCGACCGTGCATCGACTTCAGAGTTTGGAGCGGCCCGTAGGAGGCTCGCTCGAGTTGCAGCAATCGTTCCAGCGTTTCCTGACGGGGCCGGCCGGGACGTTTCAATTGCATCGAAAACGGCGTCTGGGACTGCAACGACTTGATGACGTTACCCGATTCGGTGCATTGCAGCGTCTCGGGCGTTTCCACTTTCGTCGGTGGCTCTTCGGTGACCGGACGGGCGTCGACCTTCATCCAACGCAGGAACCAATTATAGATTTGCAGTCGACTATCGTACTCGAGCGAATGCGGCAGCGCCGTGCCGCCCCAAGCCAAATGATCGGCCTTGCCCAAAGTGCTATAGATCTTTTGCAGTTGCTGGAACTCTTCCCAGCCGCTGCTCAAGTAATGAGGACTGTAAGTGCCGAAGAAGTCTTTATCGCTGACGCTGATCAGCAGCGGTTTCGGCGCGAACGGGTAAATCGTGTCCCAACGATCGAAAGCCAACGGGCCCGCCCCCACCAGATTCTGTTCGGCGTCGTCGGTCGAACCCGGTGCCTCGAAGTTGGCGCAGGCGAAGTTTTCGGAATTCGCGCTGGCCAGCGCCGCACAGGAGAGCCGATCATCCACGGCCATCAAAAACATCGAAATCGTGCCGCCGCCCGACTGCCCCGTCGTCGCCACGTTGCGCCGGTCCACATAGGGAAGCGAGAGCAAATAATCGAGCGACCGAACGGCATCCCAAGTTTGCAGCCGAGTGACCGTGTCGCCCGTAAGGAGCATCTGGCGCCCTGGCGTCGAATGCTCCTCATCGGCGCTGCTGAGGCGGCTGGCTTTGCCCGAAGAATCGGGGTAGTAGACGCGTTCGCCTTGGCCCTGCGGGTCGAAGGCGAGCACGACGAAGCCGAGTTGAACGAGGCCTTGGGCGCAGCGCTGGTAAGTGGTGTAGGCCTTGCCCAGCGGGCTATGGCCCATCTGGAGCAGCACGGCGGGGAAGGGGCCGCGGCCTCGGTTCGGCACGTATAGGTTCGCCGTGACCGGAAGCCCGGGGCGGGAATCGTAGATCACTTTTTCGATGTGATAGGAGCCCCTTTGCACCGTGTCGACTGTCCGGGGATTCAACGGCGTCCGCTCCGGCTGACCGCCGATCAGCGACCAAAACGACTGCCGTGCCCAGCGCTTCCGTTCCGCGATCAGTTCCGGGGTAGCGAGTTTTTCAAGGTCAGCGCGGCGACGTGTGTAGGCGGCCTGGGCGAGGCCCTTGAGATAGTCGGGCAGACAGCGCCCGTAGTTGCGATAGGCGACGCCGGGGTACACGCGGCTGTCCTGCGCGGGAAGTGAAGCGGCGGTCGAAAGGGCGAGCCAAGTCCGGCGGGTCATTAGAGGGGAGTAGAAAAACGGTAGCACAGAGGGAGGGCCGATGCTCGCGGGGTCGCTTTTCCGGGTCGGCTGGAGATAGTATGGATCGATCCCCATATGAACGAGACCCGCCCTCTTCGAAGCAGCGACATCCCTGCCGCCATGCGCTTAGTCGAAGCGGCGGACTGGAACCAAACGCCAGCCGACTGGGAGCGGCTGATCCTTCTCGCGCCGGAGACCTGTTGGGGTGTATTTCGAGGCTCCGACCTCGTCGCCACGACCACGGCGGTGCGGCATGGGAACGGTGTCGTCTGGATCGGAATGGTGCTCACCGCCCCAGCATATCGCGGACGTGGATTTGCTACCCAACTGCTCGAAGAAGCGCTCCACCTCGACGCCGTCTGCTTCCGTCTCGACGCCACGGCCATGGGTGCGCCGCTGTACCGGAAGATTGGCTTCGTCGACGAGCAGCCCATCGAACGTTGGGAGCGCCCCAGTGCTTCGACCGTTTACGACGCCCGTCTGCTTGCCGCCCTGACCGGCGACTGTCTATCGATCGGCCGACCCGGCCGTAAGGCCTGGTACTTCGGCCCCTGGGTCGGCCCGGGCCTCGAAACCGCCCTTCAATTCACGATCTCGCGGCGGGGGGGCGAAGCCATTTACTGGGACCTCTTCCCGGCCGACCTCGACGCGGTCGCGTTAGCCGAACGGTACGGCTTTCGTTGTGTTCGGCAATTGACCCGAATGCGACGCGGCCTGGAAGTGGCCGATGTCCCCGCGAGCGCCATCTGCGGCTTCGAGTTCGGATGAGCTTCGCGACGACACGGTGAGGCCACCCGGGCGGTGCGGCTTTCGTTGCCGACGGCACTTGATACGGATGCGGCGCGGGCTGGAGGTGCCCGACCTCCCCGCCAGCGCCACCCGCGGCTTCGGACTCGGATTTGCTTCGCGACGATACGGTCGCGCGACCCGAATCGTGCGGCTTTCGTTGCCGACGGCAGTTGATACGGATGCGACGCGGGCCGGCGTGGCCGACCTGCCCGCCAGCGCCATCCGAGGCGTCGAGTTCGGATGACCTTCGCTACGACACGGTCGCGCCAGTTGGACGGGGCGGCTCTCGTCGCGTTCGGCAAATGACGAAAATGCGGTGAGGAAATTGGATAGCGGCCACGCGGTCGCACCTGTTGAAAGGAGCGGCTTCCACTGCGTTCGGCCATCAATCCGGATGCGACGCGGCCTGGAGGTGCCCGACCTCCCCGCCAGCGCCATCCGCGGCTTCGAGTTCGGATGACCTTCGCTACGACGCGGCCCGGCGGTGCCCGACACCCCCCGCCAGCGCCCTCCGCCGCTTCGAATTCGGATGACCCGCGCGACATGATAGGCTTTCGGGATGTCCCAAGAATCCAGTCGTCGCGCACTGCTGCAAGCGGCGGGCGCAGCCTACACCACCAACCTCTTTACCGGCCAGTCGCGCGGAGCCAACGACAAGATCAACGCGGCCTTCATCGGCATGGGCCGGATGGGTCGAGGCAATCTGGGCATCGCCCTAAGACAGGACAACCTGCACGTCAGCGCGGTCTGCGACGTCTATCAGCCGAACCTGGAACTGGCGGCGGCCATGACCACGAAGCAGCCCGGCGGCGCCGCACGCATGATCAGGGACTTCCGCGAAATCATCGCCGACAAAAGCGTCGACATCGTCTGCATCGCGACGCCCGACCACTGGCATCCTTACATGACCATCGAGGCTTGCAAGGCGGGCAAGGACGTCTACGTTGAAAAGCCCACCAGCGTCACCATTGACGAGGGTCAGAAGATGATTCTGGCCGCCCGTAAGTACAAGCGCGTCGTGCAGGGCGGCACCATGCAGCGCAGCGGTGACCATTTCATCGCGGCCTGCAACATCGTCAAACGGGGCGACCTCGGCGATGTCACGGTCGTCAAAACGTGGAACTACGGCAACGCCAAGCCGGAAGGCATCGGCAACCCGCCCGATGCGGCGCCGCCGTCCGAACTCGACTGGGACATGTGGCTGGGCCCCGCTCCCAAGCGGCCGTTCAATGCCAACCGCTTCGGCGTCGATCCGAAGGCGTTCTCGCACTTCCGCTGGTTTTGGGATTACGCCGGCGGCATGATGACCGATTGGGGCGTTCACGTCCTCGACATTGCCCGCATGGGCATGGGGGAACCGATGCCGAAATCCGTCGTCGCCCTGGGTGACAAATTCCAGATCAAGGACAATCGCGAGACCCCCGACACCCTGACCGCCGTCTACGAATTTCCGGGGTTTCTCGCTCACTACGAGAACCGGATGTTCAACGCCAACTCGATGTTCAAACAGGGCTACGGCACCATGTTCCATGGAACCAAAGCCACGCTCTTCGTCGACCGGTCGCTCTACCGCATCCATCCAGAAGGCCCCGGCGAAGTGATTGAAGTCAAGAGCGCGAACAATTCCGGCATGGCGCATTGGGCCAACTTTCTGCAGTGCGTGAAGACACGTGAAAGGCCAAACTCGGATATCGAAATTTGCCACAAGTCGACGGCCACTTGCCTGCTCGCCAACATCGCCCTACGTTCGAAAGTTAAGGTCGATTGGGATGATGCCAAGCAGACCGTCCTGCAGCCCGAAGCGAAAAAGTACCTGAAGCGCGAAGAGCGCGGACCGTGGAAACTGGTGGTCTGAAAATGACGCGCCGCTGGTTCTTTCCCTCTCTTGCCGCGCCGCTGTTCGCGCAAAGCGGCCGCGATGTTTTTCTCCTCACCGGCCAGTCGAATATGGCTGGCCGCGGCGTCATCGAAGAACAAGATAAAGTGCCGCTGCCGGGCATCTCCGTTCTTACGAAGGAAAGGATTTGGGCTCCTGCCATTGACCCGTTGCATTTTGACAAGCCGACCATCGTCGGGGTCGGCCTCGGTCGTTCGTTCGCCGCCACGGTGCAGAAGCAGGACGGTCTGAAGGAGATCGGCCTAGTGCCGGCGGCTTTTGGCGGGTCGAGTTTGCAGGAATGGTCGCCGGGCAGCGCACATTTTACAAATGCGGTGGAAAGGACGAAGGCGGCCGGCGGTCGACTGCGTGGCATTTTGTGGCACCAGGGCGAAACCGATTCCCGCGCTGGGCTTGACAGCACCTACGCCGAACGCTGGCTAGTCGTGATGAAAGCGTTGCGAAAAGAGGTAGGCGACGTGCCGATTGTGGTGGGTGAACTCGGGCAATTCCAGCCGAATTACCGCGCCGTGAACGAGCAGTTGGCTTCGCTCGTTGTAAAGCTTCCGCGGGTTGCTTTCGTCAGTTCCGAAGGTTTAAACGCAAAAGCGGATGGAATCCACTTCGATTCCTCGGCTTTGCGCGAGTTTGGCCGCCGTTTTGCGCACGCTTGGCTTATGCTGCGGTGAAATTGGTGCTAGCCTGAAATTAAAGTGGATCAGGTAGCCATACGAACAGAAGGGCTTACGAAGACGTACCAGTCCGGTGCGAACGACCTGACTGTGTTTGCCGATCTGAATTTTTCGGTGGCCAAGGGCGAGCGCGTGGCGCTGACCGGAGCCAGCGGAGCGGGCAAATCGTCTCTGCTGCACTGCATCGGCGGACTTGATCGTCCGTCAAAGGGCAAGATCTTTTGCCCGCTCCGCTGGCTCCGGTCAGCGCCACGCGCTCGCCCTTGGCCACCGAAAAATTCAGATCGGCAAACACAGTCAGGTCGTTCGC
>JANODS010000803.1:0-1492 GCA_031412835.1 Acidobacteriota bacterium
ATGCGCTATCTCCTCCTCCTTGCCCTCCTCTCGCCCACCCTCTCGACCGACCCCGTAGCCCACGATCCCGACGACCCCGCTATCTGGGTCAACCCCGCCAACCCCGCCCAATCCCTTATCATCGCCACCGATAAAGCCGCCCTCGTCGGCGGCCTCTACGTCTTCGGACTCGACGGCAAAACCCGCCAGCACATCGAAGGTCTCGACCGCCCCAACAACGTCGACGTCATCGAAAACATCGCCGTCTTGACCGAGCGCAATCACAACCGTCTCCGCGCCTATCGCATCTCCCCCACCGCCCCCCATCTCACCGATATCAGCGACCTCGACGGCCTCAAAGTCTTCGACGCCCCCATGGGCATCGCCCTCTACCGCCGCCCCCAAGACGCCGCCCTCTTCGCCATCGTCTCCCGCAAATCCGGCCCCTCCGGCTCCTATCTTTTCCAATACCGCCTAACCCTCCAATCCGGCAAACTCAAAGCCACCAAGGTCCGCGAATTCGGCACCTACTCCGGCGGCCAAAGCAATGAAATCGAAGCCGTCGCCGTCGACTCCGAACTCGGCTACGTCTACTACGCCGACGAGTCCTGCTGCATCCGCAAGTATCACGCCGACCCCGACCATCCCGACGCCCCCCGCGAACTCGCCAAGTTCGGCGAAACCGGCTGGAAACAGCAACGCGAAGGCATCGCCATCTATACCCAACCCAACGGCAAAGGCTTCCTCATCTGTACCGACCAGATCCCCAACGGCACCGAGTATCGCGTCTTCAAACGCGAAGGCGAACCCGGCCGGCCCCACGATCACACAAAGCTTGTCAAAGTGATCACCACCGCCACGGATTCCACCGACGGCCTCGAAGTCTCCTCCGCCAACCTCGGCCCCAAATTCCCGAAGGGAATCATGATCGCGATGAATAGTCGACCCAAAAACTTTGTGCTCTTCGACTGGCGAAATCTGCCGTAAAGCAAGCCACCAGCGCATACGGAATCACCACCGGCCCGAACAGCTCCACCGCCATCACGGTACTCGCCAGCGGAGCCTTCGCCGCCGCCCCAAACACGGCCACGAACCCCAACGCCGCCAGCCAACTCATCGGCACCCCCATCGGCCCGCTCATCACGTTCCCCAGCGTAGCCCCCACAAAAAACAACGGCGTTGCTTCTCCTCCGCGGAATCCACTCCCCACCGTCACCGCCGTCAACGCCAACTTCACGAGCCAATCCCAAGCCCCCGCCGGCCCCACGAAAGCCGCCGAAATCTTCGGCACCCCCAGCCCCGCAAACTCCCAAGCCGAAGTGCTATAGAGCACTCCCGCGACGATCACCCCGCCCGCCACCACCGGCACCCAACGCCTCACCACATCCACCAACCCCCGATATCCCGCCGCCGCCAAACCAAACGCCAACCCCGCCACCCCGGCCCAGCCGATCGCCCACCACTCCGGCCACACGCTGATCGCGTACACCGTATGCTCCGCCCCCCAGCCCCG
>JANODS010000804.1:0-3919 GCA_031412835.1 Acidobacteriota bacterium
GGTGGTGAAAAGCTGGGTATTGCCGAGGAAATTGCGCCAGAAAACGGGGGGATAGAAGACTCCGTAGCCACCGCGGAGGACGGTTTTGGCGGTGCCGAAAAGGTCCCAGGCAAAGCCGAAGCGGGGGCTGAAATCGTTGTAATCTTCCTTGAGAAACGTGCGGGGTTGGCCGTCGAGGCCGGCGTAAACGGTGCGGCCGCGGAAGCCGGAGACGGGATCGAGGCCGGTGAGATCGAAGTTGATTTGGCCGTTGTTGCGTTCGTAAGGCTTCTGTTGGAAATCGTAGCGGAGGCCTAAGTTGAGAGTGAGTCGGCGGTTGACTTTCCAATCGTCCTGGACGAAAACGCTGGAGGAGAAGCCGACCCAAGTGTTGCCGAGGATGCGGTCGATTGACGCGCTCGAGACTTCGCCGAGGAGGAACTGGGCGAGGCCGGAGCCGGTGGCGGCGGGGACTTGGGGGTTGGTGGTGAGGCCGCCGAAGGCGAAGTTTCCGGAGAGGGCGGAGCCCTGCTGGTTGCCACCTTGGAGGAGGCGGTGGTTGTAGCCGAGTTTGATGGTGTGGCTGCGAAACACCTTGGTGAGGGTGTTTTGAATGTCCCAATTGAGGGATCCGCGGGTGCCGGCGGCGCCGCCCCCGACTTCGCCGAAGCCGAAATTAATGAGGGGCATTTGGTCGTTAGGGACGATGACGGGGAGGCCGAGTTTGCGGGGCCAGTTCTGGTTGAAATTAGCGGCGATGAAGACAAACGACTGGCGCATGATGCCGACGCGGAGATCGTTGATGAGGGTGGGCGAGAAGGTGTGGGTGTCGCTGACGACGGCGTTGCGGTTGAGTTGGGTATCAAAGCGATTAGCGCCGGCGGTGGGATCGGAGAAGAAGTTGTCGGCGGAGGTTTTATGCTGGGCGGAGGTGTAGCGGACGAACATGGAGTTGCGGTCGGTGAAGCGGTGGTCGCCTTTGACGTTCCACTGGGTCCAATCGATGAGGCCACGGGCGGCGTCTTGAAAATTCTGGGCTTGGGTGAAGGCGTTTTGCGGGGTGCGATTGGGGAGGGGCCAGAGGTCGACGATTTTGGGGGCAATGGCATCGAAGCGGCTGCGGGGGACTTGATTGGCGGGGAACTGGTCGCGGAGTTGACCGGTGCCGGCGGGGTTGTTGCGGGTGGTGGCGGGATCGAATACGGGGATTTGGGCACCAGCGACGGTGAGGAGGTTGGAGAAATCGCCGGTGCGCCAGTTGGCTAAGGGGACGGTGGCGATACGGGGGGAGCTGCGGCGGGATTTGTAGTCTTCGTAGTTGAAGAAGACGAAGGTTCGGTCTTTACGAATGGGGCCGCCGATGGTGCCGCCGTATTGGTTGTAGCGGAAGGGGAGTTTGTTGGGGGCGTAGGTGTTGCGGGCGTCGAACTTATCGTTGCGGAGGAATTCGTAGAGGGAGCCGCGGAATTTGTTAGTGCCGGATTTGGTGACGAGATTGATGGTGCCGCCGGCGGTGAAGCCGAATTCGGCGGACATGGTGCCGGACTGGACTTTGAACTCCTCGACGGCGTCGACGGCGGGGGGGACGCCGACTTCGCCGACGTAGCTGAGGATGTTGTTGGAGCCATCGAGCATTTGGGCGTTCATGGAGTTGGGGCTGCCGTTGATGGAGATCGACGAGATTTGGATGCCGCGGTCGCCGAAGCCGGAGTTGGTGGGGCCGGCGTTGGAGATGACGCCGCTTGTGAGGAGGGTGAGGGCGAGGGCGTTGCGGCCGTTCAAGGGGAGGTCGCGGACACGGCGGTTCTCGATAACCTCGCCGACGGTGGCGTTGGAAGTATTGACGGCGGGGGCTTCGCCGGTGACGACGATGGAGTCGGCGGTTTGGCCGAGTTCGAGGCGGACGTCGACTTGGGCGGTTTGGTTGACTTGGAGGGTGATGCCCGACCGGACGGAGCGTTTGAAGCCGGTGCGTTCGGTGATGACTTCGTAGTCGCCGACGGCGAGGCCGGGGGCGGTGAAAAAGCCTTGCTCGTTGGCTTTGGTGCGGAAGGTGGAGTTGGTGCCGGTGTTGCGGATGCGGACGTCGGCGGCGGGGACGGAGGCGTTTTGGGCGTCGGTGACGGTGCCGGAGATGGTTCCTCCGCCTTGTTGGGCAAGGAGGGGGAGAGGGGCGAGCAGGGCGAACGCAAGAATCAGGCGAAGCATGTTTGAGACATCGTGTCATAGACAAAGATGGAGCACAAGCAGAAATATCAGGTTTTAGAGAAGTTAACGTTTGGCGATTTCGGGGAAAACTGGGGAACCTTTTCCCGATTGGTTCGTAGCTCTAGTGTGGCGTTCGCACAGGAGCAACTTTGAACCAACCGAAACTCGATTTATTGCAGGGCACTTTGGACATGATGGTGCTGCAGGCGTTGTCTGTGATGGGGGCGATGCATGGGTATGGAATTGCGCGGCGGATTGAACAGGTGTCGGGCGATCAGATCCTTTTGAACCAAGGGACGATTTATGCGTCGCTGGTGCGGATTCAACTGCGGGGCTGGATTTCGGCCGAGTGGGGGACTTCGACGAACAACCGGAAGGCGAAGTTCTACACGATTACGGCGGCGGGGCGGAAACAGTTGGCGGCGGATTTGGCTTACTGGGAACGCTTGGCGGGGGTGATGGTTCGGGTGATTTCGATGGTTCGTGAGGAGGGGGCGTAGCGATGTGGTTTAAACGATTCTGGAATTTGTTTCGGGGTGGTTCGGCGGATACGGAGTTGGAGGCGGAGTTGGCGTCGCATTTGGAGATGGCGATGGAGGAGCATCGGGGGCGAGGTTTATCGGCGGAGGAGGCTCGTCGGCTGGCGCTACGGGAGTTGGGCGGGGTGCTGAGCGCCCGGGAGCTGCATCGGGAGGCGCGGGGGATTCCGGGGCTGGAAACGTTGGGGCAGGACCTACGGTATGCGGTGCGAAAGCTGCGGCAGGACGTGGGATTTGCGGCGTTTTCGATATTGATTTTGGGCTTGGGAATTGGGGCTTCGGCGACGGTGTTTAGCGTGGTGAATACGCTGCTACTGCGGCCGTTACCATTTGCGGAGAGCGAGCGGTTAGTGTGGATAGCGAACAGTGGCCGGGAGGGGTTATCGGCGCAGACGGTGCAGGTCGGCCAATTGCTGGGGATGCGGGAAGGGACGCAGGTGTTTAGCGAAATCGCTGGATATATGGCGTTCTATGGGGTTGGAGACCGTCGGCTGACCGGGTTGAGCGAGCCGGAGCGTTTGACGCAGTTGCAAGTTTCGCAGAACTTCTTTCCGGTGCTGGGGGTGCGGGCGATGTTGGGGCGCTTGTTTACGGATGAGGAATGCCGTTGGAACGGCCCGCAGACGGTGCTGCTGAGCCATGGCTTTTGGGTGCGGCGGTTCGCGGCGGACGCGAACATTGTGGGGCGGAAGCTGACGCTGGACGACGCGGCGGTGACGGTGGTGGGGGTGTTGCCGGAGAGTTTCGACTTTGGCGCGGTGTTCGCACCGGGGAGCAGGTTTGACTTGTACGCGCCGTTTCCGTTGACGCCGGAGACGAACCGGTGGGGGAATACGTTGTCGTTGATTGGGCGGCTGAAGCCAGGCGCGACAGTGGGGGCGGCGCAGGAGGAGGCGACCGTATTGGCGGACCGGATGGCGAAGGAGCATCCGGAATGGAACACGCTGCAGCCGAAGTTGACGCCGCTGCGGGAGCAGGTGAGCGGACGGCTGCGGCCGGCGATGGTGGTGCTGAGCTGTGCGGTGGGCGTGGTGATGTTGATCGTGTGCGCGAATTTATCGAACCTGCTGCGGGCGCGGATGACGGGTCGGAAGAAGGAGTTGGCGGTGCGGGCGGCGCTGGGGGCGGGGAGGGGGCGGCTGATGCGTCAACTGTTGACGGAGAGCTTGCTGCTTTCGGGGGCGGGGTCGGTG
>JANODS010000805.1:0-6072 GCA_031412835.1 Acidobacteriota bacterium
CCGTAGCGGAGGTTGAGGACGGTGGTGGGGTTGAGGACTACGACATCGTCGATGGCGGCACCGCGATTGGGGCGGTTTTGGTGGATGCCGTTGATCTCGTTGAGGAAGTCGTGGTTCTTATCTTCCTTCCAGAAATCGTAATGGAGGCGGAGGAAGACGCGGTGGTTCTCGCTGACGGCGTGGTCGAGGCGGAGGATGTTGGAGTAAGTTTTTTGGATGGCTTTGGGAGAGCTGAAGAAGTTGTTGCGCCCGTCGGGAGTAGCGGTGTTGGGGGAGTTCGGAAGGGGGTAGAGATTGGTGAGGTTGACGCCGAGCGAATCGAGGCGGGAGCGGGGGATGATGTTGCCGGGGAAGGCGGTGCGGGCGAAGCGGCCACCGGCGGCGGCGGTGGTGGAGCGGGGATCGTAGATGGCGTAGTTGGCGTTAGTCAAGGGGAGGAGGGCGGAGAAATCGCCATTGCGTTGCGCAGCGGTGGGGACGGTGCGGGAGAACTGGGTGGGCACGCCGAACTGGTTGCCTTCGTAGGCGAAGAAGAAGAACGAGCGGTTTTTGCCGGAGTAGAGTTTGGGAGTTGAGAGCGGGCCGCCGAGGGAGAGACCGTAGCGGTTGTCTTGATAGACGCCTTTAGGGGTGTTGTTTTTGTTATTGAAGAAGTTGGAGGTGTCGAGAGAGGAGTGGCGGAGGAACCAGTGGGCCTCCCCGTGGAATTGGTTGGTTCCGGAGGCGGTGGAGACGTTGACGACGGAGCCCATGGTGTGGCCGACGGAGGCGTCGTAGGCGGAGGTTTGAATTTTAAATTCGCGAACCGAGGAAGCGGGGGGCGCGTAAGCGACGCGGGCGTAGCCACGACCGCGGTCGGCGGCGGTGTTGGAGATGCCGTCGATTTGGAACTCGTTGTTGTAGCGGCCGCCGCCATCGGCGGCGAAGTCAGAGGTGGCTTCGGGGGCCATGGATTTGCGGAGGCGGAGGTTGGTGGTGTTGGCGACGCCGGGGGCGAGAAGGGTGAGTTCGAGGGGGTTGCCGCCGCGTTGGGGGAGGTCGAGAATGCGGCGCTGATCCATGACAAGGCCGAGGGAGGAGGAAGCAGTTTCGAGCTGGGGGGTGGAGTCGTTGACGACGACCGAGTCTGAGACGGAGCCGACTTCGAGTTGGATATTGAGTTCGACGGTTTCCGAAACGCGGACTTCGACGCTGGAGCGGGAGTATCCTTTGAAACCATTCTGCTCGACCGTTACTTTGTAGAAGCCGGAGAGGAGGTAGGGGAGGGAGTAGAGGCCGGACTCATTGGTGATAGCGGTGGCGGCCACCCCGGTGTCTTTGGCGGTGGCGCGGACTTTGGCACCGGGAATGAGGGCACCGGAGGCGTCGGAGAGGGTGCCGCGGATGAAGCCGCGGGGATCCTGGGCTTGGAGGGATAGGGCGAGGAGAGCGAGCACGAAGAGCTTCATAACAATGTCTGGAATCTTATGATGGTTTGTGGGGAGATGCAAGGGCGTCTACTACCCTATACGGGGTGCTGCAATGATGCACACTGCTTCGGAGGCTTTTTCTCCGCGGAATTGGCCCTGTTGGGCTCGGTTTCAGATTTATGGCCGAACGTTCCGGGCGATTGCCTTGATCGGCCCAATTTTGTCGTAAATACTGGGGACTTGATGCAAAGGCGTGACTCGACGAAAACGAGATGCCGACGGAGGCGTTGCCGGAAACAGAGTTGCAGTGTTTGCGTATCGACCGTTTTGGGTTTAGTGCGGGAGCAGGACTTTAGACAGAGTAGCTTTTGTCACCCTAACTGGGCTCGGGTGAGGGTTGAGGAAGATTGGTTCCTGAATTGGGAGTCGGGCAGAGGACCGCGATTTGATACGGGCGATCCGGGGTTGATGGGAAGGTCGGCTACTTAGTCAACATCATTTCGTAGAGTTTCGTGACGGTGCGCCAGTTGCGGGTGGTCCCTTGGCGGGTGAGGGTGGCCGCGAGTTTACTTCGGCCGAGTCCATTGGGGAGGTAGATATAGAGATGGAGTCCCTGGATGGAGAAGGCTTCCGGGGCGAGAGCGGTGGGGAGTTTGGTGGGGGGCTCGACGAGGAAGTTGACGTGCGAGTGTTCGGGGGGATAGGGGTTGTGGGCGATGAGATCGGCGAGCTGGGCTTGGGTGCGGACGAGGGTGGGGGCGGGGAGCAGGGACGGAAGGGCGGCGGCGACGGCGGGGGTGGCGGTGAAGATGACATTGCCGGATTGGATATAGGTGCGGACGTTTTGACAGCCGGCGGCGGCGCAGAGGCGGGTGAGTTCGGCCATGGGGAGCTTGCCGTGGCCACCGACGTTGATTCCGCGGAGCAGGGCGAGGTAGGTTGAAGGCATGAACAAGGTTAACTTAGCCGAGAAGTTGGCGATGATTGGGGACCATTGGAATCCACGGATTGTGGGGGAGTTGAACGGGCAGCACGTGAAGCTGGTTAAGTTTCGGGGAGAGTTTGTGTGGCACGACCATGCGAACGAGGACGAGATGTTTCTGGTGGTGAAAGGGGCATTTCGGATGGAGTTTCGGGACCGGAGCGTGGAGTTGACGGCGGGGGAGTTCTTGATTGTGCCGAAGGGAGTGGAGCATCGGCCGGTGGCGGTAGAAGAGGTGGAGGTGTTGCTGTTTGAGCCGGCGACGATCGCGCACACGGGGGGCGTGGAGTCGCCGCTGACGGTGCGGGAGTGGGAGCGTATTTAGTAGTTGGTACCAGCTTGTTCAGGGGCAGCGGCGGGTTCGCTGGTAAGAATCCCGCTGTGTTATTCTGCCGCTATGCGGTTTTCAGTGTTACTTGGATCACTCGTGATTGCGGCTGGTGCATGGGCACAGGTCGAGCAGGGGGTGTTGCTGGGGACGGTGACGGATCAATCGTCGGCGCGAATCGGCGGGGCGATGATCACGATGACGAACTTAGGAACGAACACGTCAACGGTGACCCGGACGGACGCGGCGGGGAGTTTTCGTTCAATTCCGTTGCGGACCGGAACTTACAGTGTTTCGGTGGAGGCGGCGGGGTTTAAAAAGCTGCTGAGAAAGGGGGTGACACTGAAGATCCAGGACGAGGTGCGGCTGGAGTTGATGTTGGAATTAGGGGCAACGGCGGACCAGATTACTGTGACGGCGGATGCGGGACTGTTACAGACGACGGAGGCGTCGCGCGGGCAGGTGATCGATAATAAGAAGATTGTCGATCTGCCTTTGAACGGGCGCGATTACTTACAATTGGCGTTGCTGACCGCGGGGACGAATGTGCCTCCGCCGGGTTCGCGATTTCAGGGCTTCAGCGCGGGTGGGTTTCGCGTGAGTCATAACAACTACTTACTCGACGGAATGGACAATAACTCCAACCAGCAGGCCGCCCAGGGCAGATCGCCGCAGGTGATTTCGCCATCGGTCGACGCGGTACAGGAGTTTAAGGTTCAAACGACGAACTACTCGGCGGAGTTTGGGCGGAACGTTGGGGGCGTGGTGAACGTGGTGATCAAGTCTGGCGGGAATGAGATCCACGGCGGGGCGTTTCACTTTGTGCGGAATGAGGCGTTCAACGCGCGAAACTTCTTTCAAGCCCCAGGGACGAAGATTCCAGTGTTTCGCCGGAACCAGTTTGGCGGCTTCATTGGGGGGCCGATTGTGAAGAATAGGACCTTTTTCTTCGCCGATTACGAGGGGACAAAGGAGTTTACGGCGGACACGGCGTTCTCGACGGTGCCAACGGCGGCGGAGCGGCGGGGGGATTTTACGAATTCGTTTTTCAACAACCAGCCGACGCAGATTTTTGACCCCGGCACCTACAACGCGACGACGCGGGCGCGGTTACCGTTTGCCAATCGAACGATTCCGGCCAACCGGATTGACCCGGTGGCGGCGAAGGTGAGTTCGTTTGGTGTGGAGCCGAACCGGGCGGGGATCATCAATAATTACTTTTCGAATCCACGGTCGAACGCGAATACGCATAAGGGCGACGTTCGAATCGATCATACAGTGAATACTGCGAATACGGTATATTTTCGGTATAGCCAGCAGGACTATTTGCTGCAGCCGGAATCGAACCTCCCGGGACCCGCCTTTGGCGCTGGTGATCCCGCGTTGAACCACAATGAGCCCTTGTCGGGGGTATTGAGCCATGGGCGCATTTTTACGCCTAACTTGTTTAACACCTTAAAGGTTTCATACAACCGGCTGCTGACGAATCGAGGCTCGCCGCTGGACCGGAATCTGAATCCCGAGATTGGGCTGCGCGGGGCAAATACGACGCTGCCGGGGTTTGCGCTGTTCTCGATTAATGGCTATTCGCCGCTCGGACCGCCGGCGAACAATCCCCAGTTTTCAGATTCCCAGACGCGCCAGTTGACCAATGATTTGCTGTGGACCCGGGGCAAGCATACCCTTAAAGTGGGCGGGAACTTTATCTTTATCCAGTCGCCGCACTTACAGGCGTTTCAATCGAACGGGACGTTTACTTTCAACGGTAACTTCACTCGCCAGAGTTTGAATAACACGTTCGGGAATGCCTTTGCGGACTTTTTGCTGGGGATCCCGTTTAACTCCCAATTGTCGGGCGTGGCGCAAGGGAACCAGCGGCGGCGGATTCATGGGGGTTACGTCCAAGACGACTACAAGGTATCCAACCGGCTGACGCTGAATGTCGGATTGCGATGGGAGTACGTTGGGGCTTGGTTTGAGAAGTATAATCGGTATTCGAATTTCGACATTGATGCGAGCCGGACGCGTCCGGAGTTGCGGTTGGCCAAGGACGGAGGCATTGCGGACCGGTCGACGTTGCGTCCAGACTTCAACAATTTTGCGCCCCGGGTCGGCTTGGCGTACCGGCTCAATGGGAAGACGGTGATCCGTTCAGGGTACGGGATTTATTATGGCGGAGTGGACCACATTGGCGACCGATATCTTCATGCTTCGGCACCCTTCTTTTACCAATCGGGGTTTAATACGGACTCAATTAGTCCGACGATTTTATTAAAGATGGTTTTCCGGACGGGGCGACGACCTCCGGAGTTACCAACTTACAGACGATCTCGCAGGATAGGACGAATCGGACGCCGTATTCGCAGCAGTGGAACTTCACGGTGCAACGGGAGTTGGGGAAGGATTTGGCGTTGGAGTTGGGATATGCGGGGACGAAAGGAAGTCGGCTGTTGCAACGCTTCGATTCGAACGCGCCGGACCCTGGCCCCGGGAACATCAACGCACGGCGACCGGTGACGACGTTGGCGGTTCCGGGATTGGGATATGTAATCCCTTCGTTAGCGGATACGTTTCGACGGGAGTTCAGCGCCAACTCGAACTACAACGCGGTACAGATCAAAGTGGAGAAGCGGATGTCAGGGGGGCTGAGTTTACTGGCTTCTTACGTGTTTTCGAAGACGATTAGCGATGCCCGCGGCGGGGCGGATGCTGGAGGCACGGCGCCGGGGATGGTGCAGGACTTTAAGAATCTGCGGGCCGAGAAGTCGCTGGCGGATGAGCATTTTCCTCACCGGTTTGTGATGAGTTCGAATTACGATTTGCCGTGGGGCCGGGGCCGGAGATTTGGCAACGGCATACCGAAATGGGCGGATGTGCTGGTGGGCCAGTGGGCGCTGGGCGGAATCTTGACCTTCAATTCCGGGCGAATGGTTAACATCGCGGTGCAGGGTGATCCGGCGAACGTGGGGACGGCGGCGGCGGCGCGGCCGAACGTGGTGCCAGGGCAGAAACCGAATTTGGATCCTGCTGAAAGGACTTTAGCTCGCTGGTTCAACACCGACGCATTCGTGAGGCAGCCGGCGTTCACTTACGGCAACGCGGGGAGAAACTTAGTGACGGCGAGCGGATTGAGCAACTTAGACGTGGCGATGTACAAACTCTTCCGCGTGGACGAGAAGCGGTACTTTCAGTTACGGGGAGAGTTTTTCAATTCGACGAACACCCCGTTTTTCGGAGCACCGGGCGGGACGCTTGGTTTGGCCGGCTTTGGCCTTGTGAACAGCGCGGCGGACGGCCGGATTGTTCAGATAGCGGCAAAGTTCTACTTTTGAGGAACACGCGCACAACGGACT